>DVOF01000052.1 GCA_018713805.1 Candidatus Aphodoplasma excrementigallinarum
GTGAATCAAGGTGGCACCGCGGATAATATTTTTGTATTTATTCGTCCTTGACAGATCGTTTTTTCTGTCAAGGGCGTTTTTTATTCCTTTGACAGAAGCGCAAAGGATTTTTTTGTTTAGGAGGCCTGAAAAATGAACTATTCCCCAAGCTTTGAAAAAGTGAAAGAAATCGCGGACGCCGGCATATACGATATCCTGCCCGTAAGCTGCGAGATTCTTTCAGATATCTGCACGCCGATCGAGGCTCTGCGGATCCTCAAAAACGTTTCGCGCCACTGCTATATACTCGAATCCGTTACGGGCAGCGAAAAGTGGGGACGCTACACGTTTTTGGGTTTCGACCCCAAGCTTGAGATCACCTGTTCAAACGGCAAAATGAAGGTCGGCGACTTGAGCGTTCATACCGATAATCCTGCAAAACAGATCAGAGAGATCTTATCCGAATACAAAAGCCCGAAGTTCAATCATCTCCCTTCCTTCACTGGCGGGCTCGTCGGATATTTCTCCTACGATTATCTTGGCTACAGCGAGCCGGCAGTGCGCACAAACGTAAATGATACGGAAAACTTCAAGGATGTTGACCTGATGCTGTTCGATAAGGTCATCGCGTTTGACAATTACCGCCAGAAAATCATACTTATCGTGAATATGAGCCTGAAAGAGCCGGAATCCGGCTACAACAAAGCCATATTCGAGCTGGACAAATTAAAAGAGCTGCTTACCTGCGGCAAAAAGAAGAAAGACCTCGGCGGACACTTGACAGGCGAGGTCACGGAGCTCTTTTCAAAAGAAGAATTCTGCGCCATGGTGGAAAAAGCCAAGCGTCATATCAAGGAGGGGGACATCTTCCAGATCGTTTTATCCAATCGCCTGTCCGCTCCCTTTGAGGGGAGCCTGTTCGACACGTACAGGACACTGCGCACCATCAACCCTTCCCCGTACATGTTCTACTTTTCCGGTACGGATGTCGAGGTTGCGGGCGCCTCGCCCGAAACGCTTGTAAAGCTTGAGGACGGTATCCTGCATACGTTCCCGCTCGCGGGGACGAAGCCGCGCGGGAAAACGGAGGATGCGGACAAAGCGCTCGAAGAGGAATTGCTCGGCGACGAAAAGGAGCTTGCCGAGCATAATATGCTGGTCGACCTGGGCAGGAACGACTTGGGGAAGATCAGCAAATTCGGCACAGTCGAGGTCGAAAAGCTCCACACGATCGAACGGTATTCCCACGTCATGCACATCGGCTCCACAATCCGCGGAGAAATCAGGGACGAAGCCGACGCGCTCGACGCCATAAGCGCCGTCCTTCCCGCCGGGACGCTTTCCGGCGCGCCGAAGATACGGGCCTGCCAGCTCATCGGCGAGCTGGAGGACAACAAGCGTGGGATTTACGGCGGCGCAATCGGCTATATCGATTTTACGGGTAATCTGGACACCTGTATCGCAATCCGCATCGCCTACAAAAAAAACGGCAAGGTATTTGTCCGGAGCGGCGCGGGAATCGTCCACGATTCCGTCCCGGAAAAGGAATATCAGGAATGTATCAACAAGGCTGCGGCGGTTATCAACGCGCTTAAATCAGCCGGGGAGGTGGCGTTATGATACTTTTGATCGATAATTATGACAGCTTTTCCTATAACCTTTACCAGCTTGTGGGCGCGGTAGACCCCGACATAAAGGTCATACGGAACGACGAAATGACAATTAAGGAAATACAAAGGCTCAACCCGGACAGAATCATTCTTTCGCCCGGCCCCGGCAGGCCGGAAAACGCGGGCGTCATCGTCGAAGCGGCGAAAACGCTTGCCAAAGATATCCCGACCCTGGGGGTATGCCTCGGCCATCAGGCAATATGCGCGGCATACGGCGCAGCCATTACCTACGCCAAAGAGCTGATGCACGGAAAACAGTCGCAGATAAAAGCCGATACCGGTAGCGTCCTGTTTCAAAATTGTCCCGGAACCATGAAGGTCGCGCGGTATCATTCGCTGGCCGCCCAGCGGGCCACGGTCCCCGGCTGCCTCAAAATAACGGCGTCCACGGACGACGGCGAGGTCATGGCGGTCGAGCACACGGACTATCCCATATACGGCGTGCAGTTTCATCCCGAATCGATTATGACGCCGTACGGGGCGCAGATGCTAAAAAATTTTATATATGGAGGCAAAATCAATGATCAAAGAAGCGATCGTGAAAATCGTAAATAAACAGGACCTTACCTATGACGAAGCATACGCCGTAATGAATGAAATCATGAGCGGCGAAACGTCCCCCACGCAGAACGCCGCCTTCCTTGCGGCGCTGTCGACAAAAAGCGCGAGAGCCGAAACGACAGACGAGATAGCGGGCTGTGCCGCCGCCATGCGGGAGCACGCCACAAAGGTGGATACCGATATGGAACTGTTTGAGATCGTCGGCACAGGCGGCGACGGGGCGCGCAGCTTCAACATCTCCACCACGTCGGCGCTCGTCGCCGCCGCAGGCGGGATGAAGGTCGCAAAGCACGGCAACCGCGCCGCCTCTTCCCGGTGCGGGACGGCGGACTGCCTCGAGGCTTTGGGCGTAAACATTTTACAGGATCCAGAAAAATGTGTGGAGCTTTTAAAGGAAGTGGGCATGTGCTTTTTCTTTGCACAGAAGTACCACACGTCCATGAAATACGTCGGCGCCATCCGGAAAGAGCTCGGCTTCCGCACAGTGTTCAATATTCTCGGCCCCCTGACCAATCCGGGAACGCCGTCCATGCAGCTGCTCGGCGTATATGACGACTATCTGGTAGAGCCGCTGGCACGTGTTTTGATTAACCTCGGCGTAAAGCGCGGGATGGTTGTGTACGGCCAGGATAAGCTCGACGAAATCTCCATGAGCGCGCCGACCACCGTCTGCGAGCTTAAAGACGGATGGTACCGCACCAACACCATTGCTCCGGAAGACTTTGGCTTTGCGCGGTGCACAAAGGCAGACCTTCTCGGCGGAACGCCCGAAGAAAACGCAAAAATAACCCTTGCCATCCTATCCGGCGAAAAGGGCCACAGGCGCAACGCCGTGCTTATGAACGCAGGCGCCGCGCTCTATATCGGCGGCAAAGCGGAAACCATGAAAGACGGCATAACGCTCGCATCCGAGCTGATTGATTCGGGCAGGGCGATGCAAACCTTGGAAAAATTGATCAAACTGTCGAACAAGTGAGGGATAGGCCATGACAATACTCGATGAATTGGCGCTGTATGCGCAAAAACGTGTGCAGGAAGCAAAAAAGAAACTCCCCTTAGAGGAGGTAAAGGCGCAGGCGCTGCGCCTGCCGAAGGGCGGGTTTGAATTCGAAAAGTCGCTCAAAAAAAGCGGCATTGCATGTATCTGCGAATGCAAAAAGGCTTCCCCGTCGAAGGGGCTCATCGCGCCGGATTATCCATATCTGCAAATTGCAAGGGAATACGAATCGGCAGGCGCAGACTGTATTTCGGTTTTGACAGAGCCGAGCCGGTTTTTGGGCAGCGACGATCACCTGCGAGAGATTGCCGGAGCCGTTTCGCTCCCCTGCCTGAGAAAGGACTTTACGGTCGACGAATATATGGTATACGAGGCGAAGCTCCTGGGGGCAGGGGCGGTGCTTCTGATCTGCTCCATCCTAACGGAAAACCAAATAAAAGCTTATATAAACATATGCGATACGCTCGGTATTTCCGCATTGGTTGAAGCGCACGACGCGCAGGAAATCAAAACTGCCCTTTCCGCCGGCGCGAGGATAATCGGCGTCAACAACCGCAACCTCAAAGATTTCACAGTTGACACAACGGCCAGCCGGCGTATGCGCGCTCTCGTGCCAGAGGGTGTTATCTTTGTTTCGGAAAGCGGCGTAAAGTCCGCCGAAGATGTAGAACTGCTCCAAAAGGCCGGCGCCGATGCGGTTCTGATTGGAGAGACGCTGATGCGCGCAGAAAACAAAACGCAAAAACTTGCAGAGCTCAGAGGTGCGCTATGACGAAGATAAAATTGTGCGGGCTGTGGCGGCCCTGCGACATCGAATACGCAAATGCGCTCATGCCGGATTTTATCGGCTTTGTATTTGCTCCAAAAAGCAAAAGATACGTAAGCTTTGCGCAGGCGCAGCTTCTGAGAAGAAGGCTGCGGGAAGGCATAACGCCTGTCGGCGTTTTTGTAAATGCGCCGGCAGAACGCATTGAATATCTGGTAAAACAACATGTCATCAGCGTCGTACAGCTCCACGGCAGCGAGGATAATGGATTTATTAAAACCCTGCGCAGCAGAGTGGATTGCCCAGTCATACAGGCTTTCCATATTGCGGGGGCGCACGACGTACAAAAAGCCGAAAAATCCGAAGCAGACTTTGTTATGCTCGATTCCGGCGGCGGAACAGGGCAGAGCTTTGATCATTCGGCCATCAGCGGCATAAAAAGGGAGTTTTTTCTGGCGGGCGGGCTTGACAGCGAAAACGTCGGAGAAGCAATCGCAAAGTATAAGCCCTACTGTGTGGATGCAAGCTCCTCGCTGGAAACGGACGGGGTAAAGGATAGGAATAAAATGGCGGCGTTTGTGAACGCCGTGCGATATGGAGGAAAGGTAGAATGACAAATCCAAAGGGAAGGTTCGGGATACACGGCGGCCAGTACATCCCCGAAACCTTGATGAATGCCGTAATTGAACTCGAAGAAGCGTACGAGCACTACAAAAATGACGAAGCGTTCAACAGAGAATTGGCCGGGCTCTTTCAAGAGTACGCGGGAAGGCCGTCCCGGCTTTACTATGCGGAGAAAATGACAAAAGACCTCGGCGGCGCGAAAATATATCTCAAGCGGGAAGATTTGAACCACACGGGCTCGCATAAAATCAATAACGTATTGGGGCAGGCTTTGCTCGCAAAGAAAATGGGCAAAACGCGGTTGATTGCCGAAACGGGCGCAGGCCAGCACGGCGTCGCAACCGCCACCGCCGCAGCGCTTATGGATATGGAATGCGTTGTGTTTATGGGCAAAGAGGACACCGAGCGGCAGGCGCTGAATGTCTACAAAATGAAGCTGCTCGGCGCGAATGTCGTTCCGGTGACGACTGGTACGGCGACGCTGAAGGATGCGGTATCGGAAGCGATGCGCGAATGGACCAAACGCATATCGGACACCCATTACTGCCTCGGCTCCGTGATGGGGCCGCATCCGTTCCCAACGATCGTCCGCGACTTCCAGGCGGTCATCTCACGGGAAATCAAATCGCAGCTCCAGGAAAAGGAGGGCCGTCTGCCCGACGCCGTGGTTGCCTGCGTCGGCGGCGGCTCAAACGCAATCGGGAGCTTTTATCACTTTATTCCCGATAAAAGCGTAAGGCTGATTGGCTGCGAGGCCGCAGGCAGAGGGGTCGATACCTTTGAAACAGCGGCAACCGTCAATACTGGCAGGGTCGGTATTTTCCACGGAATGAAATCCTATTTCTGCCAGGATAAGTACGGCCAGATCGCTCCCGTCTACTCTATATCCGCGGGGCTCGACTATCCGGGCGTAGGGCCCGAGCACGCAAACCTGCACGACATGGGGCGGGCAGAGTACGTTCCCATTACCGACGAGGAGGCCGTCAGCGCCTTTGAATACCTTTCAAGGACGGAAGGCATTATCCCGGCGATTGAATCCGCGCATGCAGTGGCGTATGCAAGAAAGCTTGCGCCGGAAATGGGGCAGGATAAGATAATCGTGATTACCATTTCGGGCCGCGGCGATAAAGACTGCGCCCAGATAGCAAGATACAGAGGTGAAACTATTTATGAGTAAAATAAAAGCAGCTTTTGAAAACGGCAAGGCGTTTATCCCGTTTATTACCTGCGGCGACCCCGACCTTGAAACGACGGAGAAAACCGTCCGTGCCGCAGTAGAAAACGGCGCAGACCTGATCGAGCTCGGCATCCCTTTCTCCGACCCCACGGCGGAAGGGCCTGTCATCCAGAGCGCAAATATCAGGGCTTTGGCGGGCGGCGTCACGACGGACAAAATATTTGAACTGGTAAAACGCCTCCGCAAGGATATCTCCATCCCAATGGTATTTATGACATACGCCAATGTCGTGTTCTCCTATGGGGCGGAGAAATTCATTTCAGCCTGCGACAAAACAGGTATTGACGGCCTGATCCTGCCGGATGTGCCCTTTGAGGAAAAAGAAGAATTTTTGCCGCTTTGCCATAAATACGGCGTTGATCTGATTTCGCTCATCGCCCCCACCTCCGCTGACCGGATAGGGATGATAAGCAAAGAAGCCGAAGGCTTTATCTATCTCGTTTCAAGCCTTGGCGTAACCGGGACAAGAAGCGAGATAACAACCGACCTCGGCGCTATTATTTCCGTAATCCGCCAAAACACGGACGTCCCATGTGCAATCGGCTTCGGCATAGCAACGCCGGAGCAGGCAAAGCAAATGGCCGCCCTGTCGGACGGCGCCATTGTCGGCTCGGCAATTATCAAAATCATCGAAAAATATGGCAAAAACGCACCAGACCACGTCGGCGCATATGTCCGTTCCATCAAAGAGGCGCTCCGTTCGATCACATAACTCACATAAAAATACAGCAGACGGCGATTTGCCGGTTTTTGCATTGTTTTCCATTAGCCTTCCGGCCCCGGAATAACTTTTACATTTCCGGATACAATATACCTATCTTTTGTTTGGGTTGGAGGAATTATGAAAACACTTGTCAAAAACCGGCAAATCTTTTTTCTGTGCCTTGTGCCTGTGCTTGGGTTCGGGATTTTTTCGGTTGCCAATACGTCCGTGCGCTACCTCTCTACCGGGGCATGGGCCGCCATTCTCGCCGCTGCCGTTTTGATTCTCCCCGCCGCGCTCATGCTCTGCGCGCTGGCAAAACGCTATAGCGGCGAGACGCTGATGGAATACGCGCCAAAGGCGGCGGGCAAAGTGGCCGGGAACCTGCTCGCCGGCGTTTACGCGCTGTTTTTCCTCGTGTTTGCCGGCCTGCTGATCTCCTACTTCTCCCATGTCGTCGTTTCATGGATTTTGCCCCACACGGACTACCGTCTGATTGCGGGCTTCCTCGTCCTCATCTGCGCCTATGCCATATCGAAGGATTTCACCAGCCTAATCCGTCTGGTGAGCTTCGTCGGCGCGCTCTGCGTGCTTGCCGTGCTTGCCATGCGGATCCTGATGGTCGTGTTCGGCAATATGGATAACCTGCTCCCGCTCATCGAGCCGGACGTCCTGCGCGCAGGCCTGCCCGACGCGACGGGCCGGATATTCGGCTTTTTCTTTTGTGTCGGCGCGCTCGCCATCCTGCCGCAGGGCAGGCACAACCGTGGAAGTATGCTGATCGTCATTTTAGGCGTACTCGGCGCGGCGCTGCTGCTGGCGCTCGTCTGTGCGGCGTGCCTCTCGGTGCTTGGCGTACCGCAGACGGCGCTGTACCAGGACGCGATGGCGCTGGCGA
>DVOF01000053.1 GCA_018713805.1 Candidatus Aphodoplasma excrementigallinarum
TAAAGAAGGTTGTCCTATGAAGTCTCTTACTTATTCAAATTCAATCCCATATACCGGTGATTTTGACGTGGCAGTCTGCGGCGGCGGAGTTGCCGGCTTTTGTGCTGCAATTGCGGCGGCGCGGATGGGTGCAAAAACCTGTGTTATTGAAAAAAACCGTATGCTCGGCGGCGTAATGACTTCCGGCGGCAATAATGACATCGGGCTTTTTTGCGCAGGCGACCGGCCAGTTATCCGCGGAATTGGGTGGGAGTTTGCCCGCCGTTTAAATAAGATGGGTTACGCAGATATCCCTGTCTTTCAGGACGGTATTTCTCATAGTTTACAGGGCGTCAAGGTCAATATCCCTATGGCAGCCTGTCTGATGGATACCATGTGTCTGGAGGAAAATGTGGCGCTGTCTTTTGGTACAACAATAGTTGATGTGCGGCGTGACGGCGGTTTGTGGCTTCTCATCTGTGCGAAAAAGGGGGCGCTTTCTGCCGTGCGTACAAAATTTGTCATCGACTGTACCGGCGACGGCGACGCCGCCGTATGCGCCGGTGCGGAGTATGAGCTTGGCGACCCGCTCACAGGCACACTCCAGCCGGGCACGCTTCGTTTTATCCCCTCTACATTTGACGCCGGCGTTCTTACAAAAGAACAAATGCAAAAAAGCTTTGCCCAACAGCTCGAGAAGGGCTCTCTCCGCAAAAGTGATTTTTGGCCTGGTGCTAAGGGTGACCCGCGCGAAATTGTGACGCATCACGGGGACAACATTAATCATGTTGAAATCAGTGCAGACTATGAACAAAAAACGGAAACAATTGAGATCGAGGCCCGCCGCTCCCTCGCCCGTATCACCAACTGGATGAGGCAAATACCGGGCTTTGAGGCGTTTTCCATGGAATATCTCTGCGACGGCGTAGCATACCGGGAGACGAGGCGTATCCTTGGCGACGTATATGTAACCGTCGACGACTATGTGCAGGCCCGCGTATGGGACGACAGCGTGTGTTATGCATATTTCCCCGTCGATTTGCACCAGCACGAATCCGTTGCGGACGAACGGGTGCATAACATTTTCCTTGATAAAAACCATGTCCCCACAATCCCGCTGCGAGCACTCATCGTCCGCGGCCTGGACAACTTTCTAATTGCAGGACGCTGCGTTTCCTCTGACCGCCTTGCCAATTCCGGCCTTCGCGTAAAAGCCCCCTGTATGGCCATGGGACAGGCGGCCGGCAGCGCGGCAGCGCTTGCGTTGCGTCACGGCGTCGGCATCCGGGGGCTCGACATTCAAGAATTAAAATCCGCCCTGTCTGACGCAGGCTGCATTGTGCCATGATTTATCCGAAAAAACATATTGACTCCCCGTATATTTTATGGTAATATAGTTGGGTATGGATTTCCTGCTCGAGTGGCGGAACAGGCAGACGCCCGGGACTTAAAATCCCGTGGGAAGTGATTCCCGTGCCGGTTCGATCCCGGCCTCGAGCACCACGTCGGAGTAAGCTTTGCTTACTCCGATTTTTTATAAAAAATCTGTCGCTCGCCCCGGTTGCAGGCTCTTCTTTTTATTAATTTTACACCAGGGCCGGCTCCTTTTCCTCTTCCTGGGACAAAGCCTTCCGCTTCAGCCGCTTTTCAAGGCGGCTGATATACCAGACGCACAGCGCGCCCAAAATTGTCGACACGATGAATAGAAGCTGCATGTCACAGATTTCAAAAGAGCCAATCGAAAAGGAATACCCATTCGTAATCCCAATAAAAGCAGAACCTGCCAGGCTCGCCAGAAACCCAACTACGCCCGCCATCGCGCTGTTGCACGATATGTAAATGCTTGTATTCTCCTTCGGCGCAAGGTCAAACTGCAGCCCAAACAGCGCAAGGCCGATCCCAGACCATGCCACAGCGGAAATCACCGTCGCGACCCAAACCATCCAGATTGCATTGTCCACCGTGATAAAAACCCAGATAAACCAGCTCAAAAGCAGAGCCAGCAGGGAAAACCGTGTGGCAAAAAACCACGACCGCTCGCTCGCAATCCGTCCCCATATGGGCGCAAGCAGCGTCCGCAAGCCGATATTCACACACGTTGTCAACCCAATGAGTTCATAGCTAAGGCCAAGCCGTGACACTTGAAAAATTGCAAAGAACGCATTCGACAAATACAATGCTGACTGGTAAAAAATATTGATAATCAACACAGGACGGAACCCGGCGTTCCGAAATGGCTTTGTAAAAACGTCCTTTAAATTGATTTTTTCCCGCGTCTTTTCCTGTGCAGGCTCCCGCACCGGCAAAAAACAGCTGATGTCCATGACCGCAAGCGCCAGCACGAGTAGCCCGACGCCCCAAAAGCCCACCCTCTGATCGCCTGCCGCCGTATACGTGTCCAGAATCATCCCGCCGGCATAGGACAATAGCGCACAGGAAATGTTTGTAAAAGCATCCTTTATCCCAAAATATTTTCCGCGGATATACTCCGGCAAGATACTGACAACCCACACAGAATACATCGGCGAGATAAATGCGTTGGCAAAATTGCCCGCCAGATAGAGCACGGCCGCGACGCCCAGCGCCAGGAGCTTATTTTCAAACAGCATGGGCGCAAGCATAATCAGCGCCAAAGAGAGCCGGTGAAACGCAGCAAACGAAGTAGAGAGCAACTTCCTGCGCTGCAGGCGTTCCGCCACGAGCGGGGAGGCAAACTGCACTAAACCTGCAAGCGCAACGACCGACATGATAATGCTGCTGACCGCCTCCGACGCGCCTAGATAGGCGAACAGCCCGGCGAGGTACGACCCGGAGACCAGCGTTGTAACCGGGCTGGAACACATAGCTTCTACGATAAAGAAGTTGCGCGACAGCCGGTACTGCTTTTCTGTGATTTCCGACTCGTTAAAAAACAATTTTCTAAAAAAGCCCGGCATAAAAATCCCCCAATTTTTAAAGATAGCGATTACAAGTATAAACAC
>DVOF01000054.1 GCA_018713805.1 Candidatus Aphodoplasma excrementigallinarum
GTATGCCTGCTTTTGATTTTAAACAATACAAGGGCTGGCTTGAAAAATTTAACAAAATTGTCTGCCCAAGCTAAGTGTTAGAGCAGCGGCGGCAAAATCCACCGTGCATTCGATTTTAATCATACACCGGCACGCGCTGGTAAATCACAATCTTCACCACGCCGCCGCTGCAAGCGGCCTCCAGCCGGATTGGGTCGCCGGTATTGTTGCGGAACCGGAAGTCGAGCACGCCCCAGGACACCGTCGCCTCGTCCTCCCGCGAGCAGTATGTAACCGGTATCGAATGCGGGTACCGCTCCAGGATTTGCAGCCGCGCCTTTTTCGCCGCCATATAAACCGTGGAAGAAACCTGGCAGATGCCGCCGCCAAGCCCCTGCTCCTTTTGATCCCCGACAAATATCGTCGCTTCCTTGTAGCCGCGCGCCGCCGTGCGCGGGCCAACTACCTCGTTGAAGGAAAAGTCGCCCCCGTTCGGAATGACGGTATAATCGATCGCCCTTGCCGCAAGCTCCATATTGCTGTTACGGTTCGCCTGCGACGCATACGTGCCGTAGGTCGTCGTGGCGCGCGCAATCTCCACCTCGCGGAACTTCGTCGGCTGCTGCGGCGTCGGTGTGGGCGTAGGGGTTGGGGTCGGCGTGGGAGTCGGCTCCGGCGTCGGCATCACCGCCGAGGGCGGCGCCTCCTTCTCCCACGACGCATAGTCGGTTCCAATTCCGCTAAACGAGCTGATATCAAACGCAAAAGCCGGAACTGCCTGTATCGCCATCGCAATGGTCAGCGCAAGCGCCCCGAGCTTCCATCTGTTCTTCTTCTGCAAACGAACCACCTCTTTCTTTTCAAAGAGGGACAGGATACCCCTGCCCCTTACCTGCATTTTACCACGTTCGCCCGTCACTGTCAACTGCTTTGCGCCGCGCCGTTCGACTTGATTTTTCCGCCCGCTCTGCGGTATACTAAAGAAAAGGAGGCGGTCAGGATGCAAATCGGCTTCATCGGCGGCGGAAGGATGTGCGCGTCGTTTTCCCGTTATTTACAAACGTGCCCGGTTAGTATCGCAGGCACACTGACAAAAACGGATTTATATTTGGATTTTTCGCAAAGGAAGGTCAACGCAAAAACGCTTGGCCCGTTTTTGCACGCGTGCGATATTGTTTTTCTCACCGTGCGGGACGACGGTATCCTCCCGGCGGCAGAGGATATCGCGCACAGCGGGGTAGATTTCTCCGGATGCGTGTTTTGCCACATGAGCGGGTCGCTGTCGTCCAATGCGCTGCTCCCCCTTTCTGGCAGCCGGGGCATTTTTTCTTTGCACACCATGACCTCGCTGACCGGCGGCTACGTCGACTTCTCGAAGGTGCTTTGTACCCTGCAAGGGGAGGGCGCAGGCCTGTCGGCTATAAACGAATTCATCAAACTGGCGCACCTTACGGCCGTACCTATCAAAAAAGAAGACAAGCTCCTCTACCATGCGGCCTCCTGCATCTGCGCAAACTTTATTTTGCCGCTGATCGATACAGCGAAGCAAATCTACAGCCGGATCGGCTTTTCGGACGCAGATGCAGATGCGCTAATGCTGCCGCTTTTGGCACAGGTGATGGAAAACCTGCGTCAAAACGGGACAGCAAAGGCGCTGACCGGCCCGTTCTCGCGCGGGGACTGTGAAACGATCCAAAAACACATCGCATGTTTAGAAGAACGGATGCCGGATTTTGCGGAGCTGTACCGCCGCATGGGGCGGCTGACGGCGGCATTCGCCGCAGAGAACGGCATACTTCCCCAGGATAAAAAGCAGAAGATCGATGAAATTTTATCTTAGTTTATGCAGCAGCGCCGGATGTAGAAAGCATCCGGCGCATTCTTTTTATAAAAAATTGAAATATTTTTGCAAAAGCAGTTGACAAATTGCAGGAACGGGTATAATATATGAATAGATGTTCATATGAGAGGGTGTGAAACCAAAATGAAGGATTCTGAACTCGAACGGTGCGAGTATTTATTTGTACATGAGGATACGGTCAAGCAGGTTTTGTCCAATATGCCGCAGGACGAAACGCTCTACGATTTGGCGGAATTGTTCAAGGTATTTGGCGACTCCGGCCGGATCAAAATCCTGTATGCGTTATTTGAAGCCGAGCTGTGCGTCTGCGACATTGCCCAGCTGCTCGGCCTGACGCAGACGGCGGTATCGCACCAGCTGCGCATTTTAAAGGCGAACAAGCTGGTCAAGGCCAGAAAAGAAGGGAAAAACGTCTTTTACTCCCTTGCGGACGACCATGTGTACAGCATCATTAACCAAGGGATGGAGCACGTCAACGAATAAAATAGATACGGAGGGATTTGTTATGAAAAAAACGTTTGATTTGGTGGATTTGGACTGTGCAAACTGTGCGCAGAAGATGGAGGACGCCGTCCGCAAGATCGACGGCGTGGAAGAAGTACAGGTCAATTTCCTGACGCAAAAAATGACGCTGTCCGCAGATGATGCAAGGTTTGATAAAATCGTAAAGCAGGCCGTCAAGGCATGCAGACGGGTCGAGCCGGACTGTGAAATCCAGCTTGGATAAGGCAAGAGAAAGGCAAGGGGGGATGGTTTCAATGGCAAAGTCTTTGACAAAAAAACAGAAAAAAATGCTATGGCGGATCGGCGCGAGCGCGGTTCTCATGCTGGCGGCGTTCCTGCTTCCGCTAAAGGGAATCTACCGCCTGATTGCGTTTCTGATCCCCTATGCGGTCATCGGGTGGGACGTTTTGTGGAAGGCGGTACGCAACATTGCCCACGGGCAGGTATTTGACGAAAACTTCCTGATGGCGCTTGCCACGGTCGGCGCGTTCTTTACCGGGGATTTCCCGGAGGGCGTTGCGGTTATGTTGTTTTATCAGGTCGGCGAGCTGTTCCAGAGCTACGCGGTCGGACGCTCGCGCAAATCCATCGCCTCGCTGATGGATATCCGTCCCGACTATGCTAACATCGAGCGGGATGGCCAGCTAAAGCAGGTAGACCCGGGCGAAGTGGCGGTCGGCGACGTGATTGTCATCAAGGCAGGTGAAAAGGTTCCGCTCGACGGGGTCGTTTTGGAAGGCGCTTCCGCGCTTGACACGGCCGCGCTGACCGGCGAATCCCTGCCGCGCGACGTAGTGCCGGGCGACGACGTAATCAGCGGATGTATCAACCAGAGCGGGCTTCTGCGCGTGCGCGTCACAAAGGCCTTTGGCGAATCGACTGTGGCGCGGATTTTGAACCTTGTGGAAAATTCGAGCAGCAAAAAGGCGAAAGCGGAGAACTTCATCACAAAGTTTGCGCGCTACTACACGCCCTGCGTCGTGATTGGCGCGCTGCTGCTCGCTGTTTTGCCGCCGCTGTTTTTTGACGGCGCGTGGAACGACTGGATTCACCGGGCGCTGATCTTCCTCGTAATCTCCTGCCCCTGCGCGCTTGTTATCTC
>DVOF01000055.1 GCA_018713805.1 Candidatus Aphodoplasma excrementigallinarum
AAACGACGCCGCGCACGTGTTTTTGTCGGAGCAGCTCAAGGATAGGAGCCTCTCGCGGGAGTATGCCGCGCTTGTCAACGGCAATATCAAACAGGATACGCTCACACTCGACTATCCGATCGGGCGCAACCCGTCCGACCGCAAGAAAATGTGTGTGACGACGAAGCATGCGCGCGAGGCGGTCACGCACGTTACGGTGCAGGAGCGGTTCGGGCGGTATACGCTGGTGACATGCAAGCTGCAAACCGGGCGTACGCACCAAATCCGCGTCCATATGGCCTATATCGGGCACAGCGTCGTAGGGGATAAAACCTACGGCATCAAAAAAGAAGCGTTTAAGCTGCAAGGCCAGCTCCTGCATGCGCAGAAAATACAATTTATCCATCCTGCGACGCATGAAAAAATGCAGTTTACCGCGCCGCTTCCCGATTATTTTGTAAAAGTTCTGGAAAGACTACGGACAGGATGCTAAGAACTGGACGTGGTGATGTATGAGAAAATCGACGGCGAACCTGCTGCTGCTTTTGATTGCGGTGTTTTGGGGTTCCGGCTTTATCGTTGTGAAGGTGTGCCTCGACCTCGGCGTTTCCGCCGGGCTTGTGAATGTGTTCCGCGGCGGCGTGTTTACGGCGCTGTCTTTGCTTTTTTTTGGCAGGCATATTTTGAAAATGAACCGGAAGGACTTGCTGGTGGGGCTTGCTGCCGGGGCGTGTAATTTTGGCGGCATGATTTTACAGACGGTCGGCGTACAGTATACCACGCCGTCGAACAACGCCTTTTTTACCTCGACTTATGTGGTCATGGTCCCGTTTTTAGCATGGTTTATGGCTGGGAAAAAGCCGGCCGGGCGCAACTTCCTTTCCGTTGCGGTCTGCGTGGCGGGGATGGTGGTTCTGTCCGGTATTTTGCAGAGCGGGCTGCGTTTCAACATTGGCGATGTCTACTCCCTTCTCAGCGCGTGGCTCGACGCAATCACGATCGTCTATCTTGGCTATCGGACAAATGAAATACACTTTTCGGCGGTTGCGTTTATGCTCGGCGCAGTTCAGACGGCAGGCAGCCTTATCTATTGCTTTATTACAGGTTCCTTTGCCGCACCGGGTACGGACTGGCCGCTTGCAATCTGGCCGCTTTTTTACCTGGGGGCGGTATGCTCCTTTGGCGCACAGACGATCCAGGTCGCCGCACAGCGGCATACGTCTGCGACGTCGGCGGGATTGATTATGATGTTAGAGGGGTTTTTCGGGAGTGTGATCTCCGTCCTGTTTGGGTTTGAGGGGCTTACCGTGCAGCTGTTGATTGGCGGGATGCTGATCATGCTGTCTATCGTGCTTGCGGAGGCGGATATCCCAGCTATGGCGGCGCGCCTGCGCAGGCGGCGCGTCCCGCAGAACCGGTGAGGGAAATTTTACGCGAACTTTATCGAAAAAGTGTAGACAAACGTACTATGGTTTGATATAATACCAAAAGAAACAGGTTCCCTTTGTTTTAGCGGCCTTTAAATCGGTACTGAGAGACTGATAAGGCATTTATATTTAAGCTGAGGGTGTAATTTGCTTGGATATATTGCTTTTATGCTTTTTGCCGGTTTGGGCAAAAAGCTTTTTTTGTGCCGCGCAGAGGGGGAAAACGAATGCGGAAAGGATGGTTGCGGTGACACAGCAGAGCGTAAAAGCGCAAATCATGGATGAAGCGGCGATCCGGCGGGCGCAGAGCAGGATCGCGCATGAAATCATCGAGAAAAACCAGGGTGTCGGCGGCGTGTGCCTGATTGGGATCCAGCGGCGCGGCGTCGTGCTGGCAAGGGAAATTGCCGAGCGGATTAAGGAGGTAGAGGCATGCGAAGTGCCGACCGGTATTTTGGACATTACCCTGTACCGGGACGACCTGAGTATGCTGTCAGAGCACCCGACCATCAACGGGAGTGACATTGGCTTTTCCATCAACGGTAAGACGCTGGTGCTCGTGGACGACGTGCTCTATACGGGCCGTACGGTGCGTGCGGCGATCGACGCGTTGATGGACATGGGCCGCCCGGCGGCAATCCAGCTTGCGGTGCTGATCGACCGCGGCCATCGGGAGCTGCCAATCCGCGCGGATTATGTCGGCAAAAATGTACCGACCTCGCGCAGCGAGGTGGTGCATGTTGAGCTTGTGGAATTTGACGGGAAAAACCGGGTCGTGATTACAGACCGGGTGTAACAGATGTTTCAGTCAAAGAAAGGGATGGGAAACGTATGATAGGAAACCAAAAGGATTTGCTGGGGCTGAAGGATTTGTCGGCGGATGAAATCCGCTATATTTTAAAAAATGCGGAGACGATGAAGTACATACTGCTCCAGAACAACAAGAAAACGCCGCACTTGCAGGGCAAGTCCGTGGTCACGCTTTTTTATGAGAATTCAACGCGCACAAGGCTCTCGTTTGAGCTTGCGGCAAAGTACATGGGTGCCAGCGCGGCGAACGTGTCGGCAAGCTCGTCGAGCGTACGCAAGGGCGAAACGCTGATCGACACTGCGCGCACGATCGACGCGATGGGGACGGATATCATTATCCTGCGCCACTCCATGAGCGGCGCGCCGCACCTGATTGCAAAAAATGTAAAAGCGTCGGTCATCAACGCGGGCGACGGCATGAACGAGCATCCGACGCAGGCGCTTTTGGACGCGTTTACCATTATGCAGTATAAGGGCGGCTTTGAGGGGTTAAAGGTCGCAATCGTAGGCGATATCATGCACAGCCGCGTCGTGCGCAGCAACATCTACGCGCTGACAAAGCTCGGCGCGCGCGTTGCGCTGGGTGGGCCGGCTACGCTTCTTCCAAAAGGGATCGAAAGCCTCGGTGTGGAAGTGTTCGACAACGTGCAGGAGGCGCTTTTGGACGCAGACGTTGTAATGGGGCTGCGGATGCAGCTTGAGCGGCAGAGAAGCGGCCTTGTCCCGAGCGTGCGCGAGTATGCGCGCTTTTTCGGCGTGGACGACCGGCGGCTCGCCTTTGCAAAGCCGGACGCGCTCCTGCTCCATCCCGGCCCGGTGAACCGCGGGTTCGAGCTGACGAGCAGTGTGATCGACGGGGAACGGTCGGCCATCAACGAACAGGTGACAAACGGCGTTGCCGTGCGGATGGCTGTGCTGTACCTTCTGGTGAGAAAAAACGCTGTGACAGAACTGTAGGCAAAGGCAAACGGTGCGAAAGGTGGGAATAACATGAAAATACTGATCAAGGGCGGGCGCGTCGTCGACCCGGCAAATAATATAGACGAAGTGACGGACATTTATATCAATAAAGGGATGATCGAGGAGATCGGGACGGAGCTCGACCCGGAAGGGTTGGAGATCGAGGTCATCGACGCGGCGGGGTTGATCGTTGCGCCAGGGCTGATCGACATGCATACGCATTTGCGCGAGCCGGGCTTTGAATATAAAGAGG
>DVOF01000056.1 GCA_018713805.1 Candidatus Aphodoplasma excrementigallinarum
GGCCATACCGGCGCGTGCGTCGGACAAAAAAGGAGCTTGCCGCCGCGCGTGAGATGCTGGGCAATGGGCTTTCAGCCGCAGGAGGGGTGTGCCATGGAAGTTGACTATCGGATCAAAAATTGCGAGACATACGGCTACGCAGAGCCTTGGGAACAGGAGCCGTTTCTGCGGTGCAGCGTATGCGGCGGGGCAATCAACGCAGGGGAAGACTATTACGAATTTTATGACGACCCCGTTTGCTGTGCGTGTGAATTTGACTATGTGCTGCGGCACTTTCACCGATATGGGTGACCGCTTGGGTTATTTGATGGGCGTGGCTTTATTTTTTATCCGCTTTAGGACAAGTTTTGCAAAAGATACATTATAAATTTTGTCCTAAACGATACCAAAGGCAAAGGAGGTGCATGGTATGGAGGAAACGGTGCAGGCAGATACGCTTCAGACAGAACCGGGAAAAAGCGGCGGCACAGCGATGGATGCCGCGGCTGAAGAAGCGGCGGACACCTTTGCGAAAAACGGGAAGGCAATTGTAAAAAGCGGCATGTCGCTGGTGCTGGACCGGCTGCGGTTCGCCAAAAGGCATGAAGACCGCATAAGGGCGGCAATCCGCCTGATCGACGATGCGCCCGAGCTTCGTACAGCACAAAAGAAGGAGCTGGTCGACACGCTCCAGCACGCCGCCGTCATGGACACGGGGAAGGTACTGTCGCTTGTCACGGACGTATTGGAGCGGCTCGAGGAGATGCGTGCCGCAGGCAGCGGGGAAACGGAAGGCGGCGAGGTCGTTGTGAAGCTGGACAAGCAGGTGGAAGAATGGGCCAAGTAGGGGGGAGAGCGAAAAAGAGACGGATCACGCTCGGCGTTCCGCAGCCAAAGCAGGAGGAGTTTTTCTGTGCGACGGAGCGGTTTATTGCCTATGGCGGCGCGCGCGGCGGCGGGAAGAGCTGGGCCGCCCGCACAAAGGCCGTCATGCTCGCGCTGGCGCACGACGGGATACAAATCCTGCTCATGCGGCGCACGCTGGCAGCCCTGCGGGAAAACCACGTAATCCCGCTTTTGCGGCAGTTATACGACGCCGTCCCGTACAAGGCGTCCACACGGGAGTTCCTGTTCCCGAACGGGAGCCGGATTGTGCTGGGGTACTGTGCGGCAGAGGCGGATGTACTACAATACCAGGGGCAGGGCTACGACGTGATTTTTTTAGAGGAGGCGACCCAATTTACGGAATTTCAGTTCCAGGCACTCACAGAGTCGAACCGGTCGAGCGGGCTGTGCAGGACGGACTTCCGCCCGCGGATGTATCTGACGTGCAATCCGGGCGGCGTGGGGCATGGGTGGGTGAAGCGGCTGTTCATAGACCGTAATTACCACGGGAGCGAAACGGCGGGCGACTACCGTTTTATCAAATCGCTCGTCTATGATAATCCGTACTTGTTACAGCATTCGCCTGACTATGTAAAAAATCTGGAAAACCTGCCGGAAACGCGGCGGAAGGCCATGCTCTATGGCGACTGGGACATCTTTGAAGGGCAGTATTTCAGCGAGTTTGACCGGAGCATCCACGTGGTCAGCCCATTCGAAATCCCGCGCGGCTGGCGGCGCTATATCAGTATCGACTATGGGCTTGACATGCTCGCCTGCCTGTGGATTGCCATGGATGAACAGGGGAAGGCCTACGTGTACAAGGAGTTGTACGAGAGCGGGCTGATTATTTCGGACGCGGCGCGGCGTATCGGCGAGGTGAATGGCAGCGACGAGATTGCCATGCGGTTTGCCCCGCCGGATTTGTGGAACCGGCGGCAGGAAACTGGGAAAAGCGCGGTGGATATTTTTTTGGAGCATGGACTCTATTTTTACAAGTCGGACAACAGCCGCGTGCAGGGGTGGTACGACCTGAAGGAATGGCTCAAACCGTACACGGACGAGATGGGGATACGTACGGCAAGGCTGACGATTTTCGAGAATTGCCGGAACCTGATCCGCACGCTTCCGGCGCTGCAATTTGACCAGCGGAACCCGAACGATGTGGCGGGCGAACCGCATGAGCTGACGCACGCGCCGGACGCGCTCCGTGGCTTTGTCAGCTCCGACGCGGCACGGGCGTGGTGCGGCGGCATGCCAGACGAGCCGGATGATACCGGGTATACATCTTTTTTGGAATATGGGATATAGCAAACGGTGAAAGGGGGGAGAGAAATGGAATGTGCAATTTTTGCCATGGCAGGCGTCGCTTTGGGTGCGGCTGTGGCGCTTGCCGCCCGGGCAGACCTGTCCGGCCTGCTTAGAAAGCACAGGCGCAGGCATAAACCTGAAAAGGCGGAGCTGCCGGCCGGCCAGGCAAAGACCGAGGAAGAGCTGATGCAGCAATGGGAAAACCTGCTCCGCTACAGCGGAGGAAACGAGGAGGAGGCGCGCGGATAAGCGCGCAGCATGACAGGAGGTGACGCATGGTGGAATCACCAAACACGCTTACGCCGGGCGGCATTTATGAGGAGTATCAAAACGGCGTGTCGTACAACTACAATATTGACCTTTACGACAAGGTCAGAAGGAACGAAAACTTTTTTATCGGAAACCAGTGGGAGGGCGTGGACGCGCCGGACTTGGATAAGCCGGTGTTCAATGTCCTAAAACGGGTGTGTAACCTGTTTATCTCCCAGATTGTATCCGACGACATCACAGCAAGCGCCAGTACATTCACCAATAAGCCGGGCAGCGAGGAGGCCATGGCGGTGGTGGGGCGCGAGATTGAACGCGCAATCGAGTACAGCCGCGTCAAGCAGAAAAACCGCGAGGTGCTGCGCAACGCCTGCGTGGACGGGGACGGCTGCGTGTACGCGTACTTTGATTCTGCGGCGAAAACGGGCCAGCTTGCCCGCGGGCTGATTGGCCTTGAAGTGATCGACAACACGAATGTCATCTTTTCCAACACGGCAACGCCGGACGTACAGGCGCAGGGGCATATCATCCTCGTTCTGCGCCGGAAGCTGGACGAGGCAATCGCAGAGGCGCGTTGCAACGGCGTGCCGGAGGACGAAATCGCAAGGCTGCGCCCGGACACGGAGAGCGACCTCGACGACTTGCGGGACGACTGTGTGACGGTGCTGATCCGGTTCTGGAAAGAACAGGATCGCGTATACTGCGCGAAATCGACGCGCGACGTATTCATTAAGCCGCCATTTGACACGGGGCTGACGCTCTATCCGGTCGCATACATGAACTGGGAGCGTATCAAAAACAGCTATCATGGGCAGGCGGCGATCACCGAGCTTTTGCCGAACCAGATTTTCATCAACAAGTGCTACGCAATGGGGATGGACTATGTCAAAAAGCTTGCATTTCCAAAGCTCATCTACGATAAGAACCGCTTCCCGAACGGTTTCTCCAACAAAATCGGCGAGGCAATCAAAATTGAGGGCAATGTAAACGACGCGATTGCGACTGCGTTTAAAATGCCCGATATGAGCGGCGCGGTGATGGAGCTTGTCGAAAAGACCATGCTCTACACGAAGGAATACATGGGCGCGACGGACGCATCACTCGGCAATGTAAGGGCGGACAATGCCTCGGCGATTATCGCCCTGCAAAAGGCGAGCGGCGCGCCGCTGGAGCTGGTACGCCAGACGTTCTACCAGTTCGTTGAGGACTATGTGCGTATTTTTGTTGATATGATGCGGGCGTATTACGGCGTACGCGAGGTGAGCGGCGCGGATGGCGCGCGGACATTGTTCGACTTTGGCACGCTGAAGGACTACGACATGGACCTCAACGTCAACGTCGGCGCGAGCGCGTACTGGTCCGAGATTATGCAGGTGCAGACGGCGGACAACCTGTTTTTGCGCGGCATCATAAAGGATCCGGAGCTGTACCTGAACTCCATCCCGGACGCGTATATCCGAAACAAGCAGAAGATTATACAGTCGCTGCGCGAGGAAGCCGGAACCCAGAGCGCCGGCGCGGCGGTATAAAACAGAACTGATATATTTAGAAAGGAGCGTTTTCGATGTTTGATACAACCAATCAGACCGAAACCTTACATACAACGGCGGCAGAAGGCGACTACAGCGCGATATTCGACGAGCTGATGCAGGAGGACAATCCCGCACTGGCAGCAACGGAGCAGAGCGGCGCAGACGCAGCGGACGATTCCGGTTCCACGGCGGAGGAAGATATCTTCTCCGATTATGCGGAACAGTCCGGAAACCAGCCGGACACGGAGGACGACGGCCGCTACCGGGTTGTTTACAACGGCAAGGAGATGTACTTGACCCTGGATGAGCTGAAAACCAACGCGCAAAAGGGGCTCAACTACGACCATGTCAAGCAGGAGTACGATATTCTGCGCGCGCAGCCCGGCGCGCAGGCGGTGCTGAAGGACGCGCGGAAAAGCGGCCTCAGCGCGGAGGCGTACCTTGTAGAGCAAAAACGGCAGCAAAAGCGCAGCCGGATTGCACATCTGGTTCGGCGCGGTATCCGGGAAAAGGACGCGCAGTACATGACCGATCTGGAAGACCGGATTGAGGCGGAACGCGTGCGGGAGGAGCGGAAAAAACCATTCTACGACTTCGTCCGCACATATCCGGACGTTGACCCTGGCAGTATCCCGCCGCGGGCGTGGAAGCTGTACCGGGGCGGCATGGACCTGATTTCCGCGTATGCAATGTGCGAAAACGAACGGCTGCGCGCAGATGTCCTGCGGGAGCGGCAAAACGCCGACAGCCGGACACGGAGTGCAGGAAGCGCGATTAGCAGCGCGCCTGTGGAAGCGCCGGACCCGTTTTTGGAGGGGTTGATGGGCTGAGGCCCGCCCCGAAGCAAAATTTTGGATTCACAAGACAGGAGGAAATGAAGCATGGCAATCAATTTAGCGGCAAAATATTCAGACAAAATCGCAGGGATGTATACGGTTGGCTCGCTTGTAGCGGACAAAACATCGAAGGAGTGGGACTTTTCGGGCGTAAAGACGGTCAAAATTTATACGCCGCAGACGGTAGAGCCGGTCGACTATACGCGCGACGGCGTAAACCGCTTCGGCACGCCGGTGGAAATGGCGGATACCGTACAGGAGCTAACCATGACGCAGGACAAGAGCTACTCCATCATCATTGACAAGGGGAACAACAACGAGCAGATGCTGGTGAAAAACGCAGGCAAGATGCTCAAGCTGCAAACGAATGAAAAGGTTGTGCCCATGGTGGACAAGTATGCGCTTTCGCGCTATTGCGCGCTGGCGGGGACGGTCGCAGGCGTTACGAAGCCGACCAAAACGACGATTATCGCCGACATCGGCGAGGCGTGCAAGGTGCTCGACGACGCATGCGTACCGCAGGGGAACCGCTATTTGTATGTAACGGGCGAGATGTACAGCCTGATCCGCCAGTCGACGGAGTTTTTGGGCCTGGAGTCGCTCGGGACGCAGGCGCTGGCAAAGGGCATTGTGGGCGACGTGTTCGGCGCAAAGATCGTAAAGGTTCCGGCCAGCTATCTGCCGGAGGGGGTATACTTCCTCTTGGCGCATAAGGACGCCGTCATCCTTCCGTACAAAATCCGCGACGCGAAGGTACACCAGGACCCGCCGGGAATCAGCGGCGCGCTCCTGGAGGGACGCAACAACTACGACGCGTTCGTCATCGGCGCAAGATGTATGGGCGTTTATGCGGCGGTTGCGCAGGATAAGGTAGTTGCAACGCCGTCCGTGAGCATGAGCTCCAACACGGCGACCGTGACATGTACGACCGACGACGCGGAAATCTTCTACACCATTGACGGGACAGACCCGCGCTACAGCGAAAACACAGAGAAGTATGCGTCGGCTGTGACGGTTCCGGAGGGACAGAAAATCCGCGCCTATGCGGTCAAAGATGGGATGTTTACCTCTGCTGTTGCGGAGGGCTAAAGCGCAGGAAAGGGACGGGCATACCGCCCGCCCCTTTTTCCTTTCTTACGGAGGTGACAGGTTTGAAAGTAAGCGAACTTTTTAGGCGGTCGCTGGCGCTGCTCAACGAGGATGAAAGCCGGGCGCGTGTGTTTAAACGCAACTGCATCCCGCTTGTCAACCAGCTTTTGGCGCAGTGCCTTTCCACAGAAAATGCAATCCGGGAGGCGGACGGCCGCCCGGCGCTCAAGACGGCGGAAACGGTGGAAGGCTTCGACGATACTGTGCCGTACGACGAAAATTTTGTGAGCGGCTGTATGCCGTATGGGCTGGCGGCGCTGCTCTGTGCGGACGAAGACCGCTCGATGGCAAACGCCATGAGCGCGCAGTTTGAGGATTTGAAAAAGACCTATCAGCATGTAAACTATGAAGCGATCCGCAACTATTACAGGTAAAGGAGGGACAGGACATGGCACTATATTTTGATTCGGCGCCCGCCGAACAGCAGTATACGCTGTCCTCCTTTCAGGGGGCGGACTTTACGACGCAGCCTTCCAAAGTGGAGCCGGCCTATTCGCCGGACATGAAAAACATGCTCCAAAACCAGAATGGCTACATCGAGAAACGTACCGGCACGCGCCGCATTCTCGAGGCGGAGGGCGCAATCAACGGTATCTTCTCCTATGACTGCCCCGAAACGGGACAGACGTACCGTTTAATCCACATTGGCACAAGCCTGTACCAGTTTACGTTCAACGAAGACCGCAGCATCAATCTTGGCAGTGTTCTGCTCACCGGCCTTGCCGATAAAAAGAGCCGCGGGTTCACGTTCGGCGGCGCATGTTACCTTTTGGGCGCGGGCTATGTCCGGATTGGGTATGACGAGATGGCAGGCGCTTTGTGCTATGGATTTGTCAATCAGGCATCGTCCGTACGCAGCGCGGACACGGCTCCGGAGATCATTACGGGCCGTTCGCGCTCGACCTTGAGAATGGGGCCGAAGCTGGACGGGACGGCGCACGATTACTGTGGGCATAACGCGCTCAAACGCATCGTATTTGCGCAGGATAGATACTTTTTTGATGGGGGAACAAATCCGGACCGGCTCTATATTACAGGGCCGGAATACAAGAACCGTATTCGGGTCGATTCTCTCTACATGGAAGATCAAACGAGGGGATATTTCCTTGTCAGCGAAAAGCAGTACAGCGTAAAGTCGGATGCCGGAGGCCTGTACGTGGAGCTGAGCCGGACGACAATCGACGTGGAAAGCAGCTACTTTTGCGCGCCATATGTGATCGTGGAATACGACAATTCCGTCTATGCGCCGACTGTTGTGACGGGGCGGATGCCGCTGCGGATTGGTGAGGTGGGCGGCGACGTAATCGACAGCGACGGCCAGGTGACGCAGGATTTTATTCCTTTTACGGGCGAAACGCTGGAAAGCGCGAATCTCGCGTCAGGGCTGCGCAGCATTGATTTTTATTTTGACCCGAAAGCGGACAACGGATTTTGGGGTGTGAACGGCACGAGAGGTATGCGCCTGTATCTGACGGACGCGCTGGAAGGACATGTGACCGGCATATATATAGACGGCGTTCCAGTTCAGTCCTATCATGACAGCAGTGGAACGGAAATTGTATACAGCTATCGGGCGCAGTTTGCAGACCTTGCGAAAAGCGTTTTCACCGAATTTACACAGGAGCATGTAATTCATGTGACATATGTGCTGACCGGCGAGGAGCGGGACGTGATCGATAACTGCAGTATTTATGCGCTCTACGGCGGCAGCAACGATACGCGCGCATTCCTGAGCGGCAATGCGGAATACCCGGCGCGCGATTTTGCAAGCGGGCTATACGACGCAAGCTATTTCCCGGATACAGGGTATACGGACGTGGGAGCCGAAGAGTCGGCGATCGTCGGCTACCATAAGCTGTATGGAAACCTTATCATTGTCAAAGACGGCCGGGGCAATGACAGCGCGCAGTATCTGCGTTCGTTTTCGCTCGCTGAGGATGGCGCGGGCAATGTGACGCCATTGTTTACGGTGAAGCAGGGCAACATCTCGTACGGCGCTTCATGCGTAAGCTCGTTTAAAAATGTTGGCGGAATCCCGCTCTATATCGGGCCTGACGGCGTATTCGCCATCAGCGGGACAAACGTAGAGAACCAGAACAATACCGAAAGCGTGTCGCGCCGGGTAAACGGCAGGCTCCTTAATGAGCCGTTGCAGGAGGCAGTCTGTGTCTCGGCCGGCAGACGCTACTACGTGTTTGTTGGGAATCATGCGTATGTTTGCGACGTGGAGAACGGGTTTATATGGGCGTATTTTGACGATTTGCCAGCGGTGCGCTGCGCATGGGCAGACGGGGATATGCTCTGTGTCGGAACAGACGACGGTATTGTATCCCGCTTTATGCAGCCGGAGGAGGCGGGCGCCTACTACGACGATGTGGCGGTTGACGGCAGCGTAGAGAATGCGCGTGCGATCGAAGCAGTGTGGGAGATTCCGCAGACCGTGCTGGGGTCATACACAAATTATAAAACGATCCGCAACTGCTACGTTACCTGCATGCCTTATGGGCGCAGCGGCGTAAAGGTCTACTATAACTCAAACGACGATTACCGCGATTGGGTGCTGGCAGAAAATATCGACATGTTTTCGTTTGAGGATATTGACTTTTCCCGGTTCACGTTCCGGACGATTGCCGCGCCGTTTGTATTTGCCACGTGCGTAAAGGCGAAAAACGTATATGTGTTTGGCCTGCGCCTGGTCAACGATACACCGGGCGAGCCGTTCGGGTTTTTAGCTGTGAGCATAAAATACAGGATCGGCAAGTATGTGAAGTAAAAAAGGAGTGAGATAAATTGGGGATCGAAGAGTATAAAATCACGAACTTTAAAAAGCCTGTCAGCGCGCTGGCGGACACGCCGCAGATGAGCGCGGACGAGCTGAAGGCATGGTTTGACTCGAACACCACCGACGAGCTGAAAACAAGTGTGAATGGGATTATCGACGCGGTGCTGGACATGGAAGCGGAGACCGCCGACATTGCAGAGGCGTTAAATGGAAAAGTCGATAAGGAGTCCGGCAAAGGGCTGTCGGAAAACGACTATACCGACGAGGAGAAGCAGAAGGTAGCATCTATCTTAACAGACGTTACCGCGCTCGAAACCAACACCACGCTCATCCAAAACAGCGGCGGGGGCTTCGCTGCAGGGACGGACGCAGCGGCGGATACCGGTGCCGCGGTCGGGCGGAAGGCATGGACGGGAGACGGCGGCGCGGTGGGCTATCTGGCCTATGCGGCAAACGGCGGCGGCTCAGCGGGCAAAAACGCCAACTCTGACGCAGGCGGCGCAGTCGGAGCAAACACAAAAGCTGGCGCGGGATTTGCCGGCGGAAGTGGCGCAAAGGCGGTCAATAGCAGCAATAATGGCATTGACGCAATCCAGCTCGGCACAGGCATAAATAATACGCCGAAGACCCTGCAGGTATATGGGTACCAGCTTCTGGATGCAAATGGGTATATTCCGAAAGAACGGCTCTCTGGGGAAAATGACGGATTTGAAGCGGGAGACGGTGCAAGCGCAGGAGCCGGTGGCGCAGTCGGAAAAGACGCAAAGGCAACAGGCGGCTTTGCAGGCGGACAGCAGGCAACAAGCGCGAGCGGGCAGGGCGCGGCGGTCGGTTATTACGCGCAGGCTTCCATGGGCGGCGCAGTTGGTGCAAATACATTTTCTACATCCGGTGGTGCGGTAGGACATGAGGCGGCTTCGGCTTCTGGCGGCGCGGTGGGAGACCACGCATTTGCTGGTGGTGGTGGCGCGGTTGGAGTATATGCCAAAGTCGGAGAAGGTTTTGCCGGCGGTGCAAAGGCAAAGGCGGTCGATAGCAGCGATAACGGCATAGACGCCATCCAGCTCGGCACGGGCACAAATAATACGGCAAAGACTTTGCAAGTGTACGGCTACCAGCTTCTGGACGCTGACGGCAAAATCCCGGACGAACGCCTTAACGACGCGCCGTCGGACGGCAACACGTACGCGCGCAAGGACGGTGCGTGGACAAATCTGACAAGACAGATAGGCAAACAGCTAATCAACTTTGTGCCGCTTGAATACGATGGCTCGGATGTAACAGACCTTGACAATCTGCCCAGTGGAATTACGATTGTAAATTATGCTGACGGGCCGGGTTACGGAGGATATATGGTAATGACTTCTTTGGAGGGAAGCGGGTACGGCTATCAGATCAAAATAAGTATTGAGGGGCTGAGCTACCGTTACAACAATGGCACGTGGGGCGCATGGAGCAGTATTGGGTAGCCGGCGGCTGCAACTGGAACCGTTTTTCTGCTTTTTGAATAAAATGAAAACGTAAAGGTTTGCGCAATGAAGGCGCAAAACAACTGTTGGAGGTGGAGAAATGGATATAAACCGGGATTACCCGTGCGACAGCCGCAATTACCGGAAGGGACGGCGCGACAGTATCAAGTACATTGTTATCCATTACGTCGGGGCGTCCGGCGGCGCGCGGGACAACGCAAAATACTACGGCTCGTCGAGCGTGGGCACGAGCGCGCACTTCTTTGTTGGCCACGCGAGTGAAAACGGCGCGGTGTACCAGAGCGTCGACCCGGCCGACTGTGCATGGCACTGCGGCCATGACCCGGGCGGCAAATATTATCACCCGGAGTGCCGCAACGACAATGCAATCGGCATCGAAATGTGTACCCATCAGAATGCGTCCGGCACATGGTACTTTGACGATATCACAGTCGAGAAGGCGGTTGAGCTGACGAAAGAACTGATGGCGCAGTATGGGATCGACGCCGACCACGTGATCCGCCACTACGACGTGACGCACAAGACGTGCCCGGCGCCGTTCGTGCTCGATGCGCAGGCGTGGGAATCATTCAAAAATGCGCTTCGCAGCGCAGGTGTTGAGGAGTACACGGCAGCAAACGACATCGTCTGGGAGCTGGCTCACCGCGGGATTGTACTGGATTCGGACGGTATGGTCGGAGAAATGGAAGCGGAACCGGATGGGCGGCTGTACTGGCTCGGGCGGAAGCTCGTGCAGTATATCCGGACGCATGAAGGCGCGGCCAAGCAGGAAGTAGAGGAATATACAGATGTGCATGACATCGTCTGGGACCTTAACTTCCGGGGGATTGTTCTCGACATGGACGGCATGGAAGCCGAGATGAAGGCAGAGCCGGACGGGCGGCTGTACTGGCTTGGGAGAAAAGGCCTCCAGTATCTGCGCGTCCGCGACTAAACGGCAGCAGGGCAGCGGCATTACGCTGCTGCCCTACCGCCGGATACGAAAGAAAGGGAGATGAAGCATGAGCTATTACGACTATGACCCAAACGATATTGCCCTCTCGATCCAAAGGGCGATCGAAGAACGGGCGGAGCCCGAGGCCGTATCTTATCTGCTCGAGCAGCGGAATCAGAAAATACGGGAAAACCCACAGTATGCCGGCTATGAAAACGACGCCGTCACGCGGCAGGCTGAGGACTATATTGCGAGGTATTCCCCGTCTAATACGGAAGAGCTGGACATGCTGTACGAGGCGCGCAGGGACCTTGCCGCAGAGAACCTTGCTTTGGCGGCGCAGCAGAATACGGCGGCCTATCAATCCGGCGTGGCGGATGTGCAGTCCGCGTATGCCGATGCGCGCCAGGATTTGTACTCGGCCTACCAGCGCAGCGCGCTTGCAAACGAGGAAGTCCTTGCGTCGCAGGGGCTTGGCCGGGGCAGTGCAAACGCCGCCTCGAGCGGATTTGGGGAGACAAGCCGGATGATGCAGACGGCGACTTACCAGAATAACCTTTACAATTCCTATCAGGACGAAAGCGCGGCGCTCGGGACGCTGGCGGGCCAGTATTTGGAAAATCAGAACAGCGCCTACCAGGCCTATACCGATACGCTTGGCGAGCTGTCTTCGGACTATACGCAGGATCTTCTTGCACAGCGCAACGCTGACCGCGAATACGCCTATAAGGTTGACCAGGGCAGGTTGGAGGAACAGCGCTACAACCGTGAGGCGCAGCAGCAGGAAACGGCGGCCCGGTATGAACGCGCATTGGAGCAGCTTAAGCTTACAGGCGTTGTGGAAAATGAAGAACAGGCCAATATCCTCGGCCTTTCAGTCGGCGATACGACGGCGGATTATGAAGCCATGCTGTTTTCACAGAATATGGAACAGATGAAGTTTGACAGCGAGGAGGAACAGCGCGCTTTCGAAAACAGCCTTGCGGAGCGCAAGTTTGCGAGCGAACAGGAGCAGGCACGGTTTGAACGCGCCTATAACCTGTTCAAGGCAATCGGCAATGTCCAGACCGAGGAGATGGCAGAGGTGCTCGGCGTTCCAGTCGGGACAACCTATTGGGATTATGTCATTGCGCAACGTAACGCCGAGATCGACTACCTGGACTATACGGTCAGGGCGCAAAATGCCGCGACGTCGGCCAGGAACGCCGCAACCTCGGCAGCGCGCGCTGCGGCGTCATCGGCCAATGCGGCGAACAATGCAAACTTGCGGTATCTGGAGTATGAGGTTTCCAAACAGAAGGCCGAAACGGCCGCATACGAGGCCGAGACGGAGCGGATGAAGCTCACCGGCGAGTATTAAACGGCGCGGGCGGCGGGGCGGTCGCCGCCTGCCTAAGGGGAAGGGACGGACATGGAAGAACTGATGAACCTGTTCCAGGGGTTTTCCGTCAATGTCAACCTGCTGTGGTATGCGCTTGGGATATTGATGGTATGCGACTTTGGAACGGGGATAGCAAAAGCTTACAAAATAGACAGCCAGGTATCGAGCTCAAAGCTGCGCGACGGCGGGTTCAAAAAATGTGGGATGCTCGCCGTGGCGATGCTTGGCGTAGGATTAAGCCACCTGTTCGGCGATACGAAGTTTCTGATTGCAAACGGGATCGTGGCGTATTATGTCTATACGGAGCTCGTATCGGTGGTGGAAAACCTGGGCGCGCTGGGCGTGCCACTTCCGCCGCTGATCAAGAACATAGCTGGAAAGGGAAAAAGTGCATAAGAGGGGGCGGCGCTGCCGCCCTTCTTTTTATGCGTTCCGAGAAAAAGGCGAAAAATGCGCCGGCCTATTGCGGCACGCTGGAAAAAATGGTATAATATACGAAAAAGCAAAGCTTTTGTGCAATGTATCTCTCATACAGTAAGAAAAGTGGTAAAATCAACGATAAAAGGATGGGGAACGGATGAATATTTTTAAGCTGTCAGAAATGAGCGAGGAGAAAAAACAGTTTATCTTAAAGCGGGCGGAGATTGACATTTCCGAGCAGATGAAGGTTGCAAAGGAGGTGTCGGACGACATCCGCGTGCGCGGCGATGCAGCTGTGCTCGAGTATACGGAAAAGTTCGACCACGTGAAGCTGACTGCCGCGGGCATGAAAGTGACGGCGGCGGAGATCGAGGCCGGCTATGCGGCGTGCGACCCAAAAACGCGCGAAGCGATCGAATATGCGGCGAAGAATATTCACGACTTCCACGAAAAGCAGCTCCCGGAGGAGATGTGGTTTACGAATGTGGACGAGGGGCTGATGGTCGGCGAAAAGACGACGCCGATCGTCGACGTATGCCTGTACGTGCCGCGCGGGAAGGGGAGCTTCCCGTCGGTTCTGCTGATGCTCGGCGTGCCGGCGGTGGTTGCCGGCGTGGAAAAGATCGTGGTTGTGACGCCGCCGAACGAACAGGGCGGCGTAGACGACGCGATTTTGGCGGCGGCGAAAATTATCGGCATCACGGAAATCTACAAGGTCGGCGGCATCCAGGCCGTTGCGTCGGTCGCATATGGGACGGAGACGATTCCGAAGTGCCACAAGATTATTGGCCCTGGCAACAGCTATGCGACGGCGGCGAAGCGCGTTTTGGCAAATTACATCGACGCGGGTCTCCCGGCCGGGCCGAGCGAGTGCATTATTCTGGCGGACGAGCATGCAGATGCGCATAAGGCGGCGCTCGACTGGATGATCGAGGCGGAGCACGGGCCGGACTCGGCGGCGCTCTTAGTGACGCATTCGGAGGAGCTGGCGAAGGCGGTCGTGCCGATTATGGAGGGCCAGCTTGAAAAAATCAGCGAAAAGCGCCGTTCGTTTATTGAAACGAACTATTCGACCTACGGCGGCATTATTTTGACCGATTCTTTGGAAGAATCGATTGCGTTTGTCAACGAATATGCGCCGGAGCATATGGAAGTGATGTGTAAAAACCCGTTCGACATTTTGCCGAAAATCAAAAATGCGGGCGAAATCCTGCTGGGCGAGTATGCGCCGGTGACGCTGTGTAACTTTGTGCTCGGCCCGAACGCGATTTTGCCGACGGGCGGCTTTGCAAAGACGTACAGCAGCGTGTCTGTGTTTGATTTTTTGAAGCGGTCGTCGGTCGGCTATGTGACAAAGGAGGGCTTTGCGCGCGTGCGCGGCTATGCGGCGGAGATTGCGCGGGTCGAGGGCTTTGACACACACCGGCTCGCCGTGACGGAACGGAAAATCGAGGACTGATACAATAAATTTTGAGAATAAGGGGGCGTATGCCTTGCAAACGATAACAGTGACGCGGAAAACGACGGAATCGGAAATGACGGTAAGATTGTCGCCGCCGCCGCTGGCGGGCGACTACCGGGCGAAGATCGACACGCCGCTCATCTTTTTAAACCACATGATCGAGCATATCGCGTGGCGCAGCGGGTTTAACGTGGAGGTCAGCGTCAAGCTCGACAAGTTCAACCTCGCGCATGTGATTTGTGAGGATTTGGGGATTGCGCTTGGGCGCGCGGTGGCGGAATATATCGACCGCTCCATCGATGAGGGCGTGAATTCGTACGGCTTCGGCGTGGGGATCATTGACGAGGCGAAGGCGGAGTGCGTGATGAGCTTTGAGTCGCGCTCATACTTTGGCTTTACGAGCAAGGCCGCGCTGCCCACGCTGGCAGAGGATATGCACGCGGAGGATTTGCAGGTGTTTTTGGACGGCTTTGCCCAGGGCGCGCGCGCGACGGTGCACTTAGACATTGAAAAGGGCGAAAACTCGCACCACATATGGGAGGCGGCGTACCGCGCGTTCGGCATCGCGCTCGGTGAGGCGCTCCGTCCCGACCCGGGGAAAAAGGGCCGGACGAGCGGCGTGGCCGGGCGGGTCGGCTTTACGGTAGAGGTGGAATAATTGGAGATACGGTTTGAGCATACCGACGGACGCAATAAAGATTTTATTGTGCTATGCCATGCGTTAGACGATTTTTTGAACGCAATAGCAGGCGGGGAGAAAAACCGCGCGCAATATGTCCCTTATAACGCCGTTGACGATATCCATGACGTCATCGTTGCGTATGACGCGGATAAGGCGATTGGGTGCGCCGGGTTCAAGCGGTTTGACGAGGAATGCGCCGAGGTAAAGCGCGTTTTTATCCGTGAGGAATACCGGGGATACGGCATATCGAAAAGGCTGATGGACTGTTTGGAAAATGCGGCGCGGGGCAAGGGCTTTTCCTGTCTTGTCTTGGAATCCGGCGAGCCGCTTGCCGCAGCTATGGCTTTATACCGGTCAATTGGATACGAGACCATTCCAAATTACGGCCCGTATGTGGATATGCCGGAGTCGGTCTGCATGAAGAAGAAATTATAACAATTAGAAGAATAAACCGGGGGAATTATGATACGGCTGAAACCATTTTTGGACAAGTATGACCTTCTTTTGTTTGACATGGACGGCGTGATTACGAGCGAGCAGGCGTACTGGACATGCGCCGCGCTGACGGTGTATGAGATGCGCCATGCTAAGGAGCATTTCGGCACGGAGCAGGTGGACCGCAATGCCATGCTCGCGGAGCGGGCGCGTATCCGCAGGGAGGTCTTTTTAGACGACAGCGTGATCGCGCTGTTAAAGGATAAGGGCGTGAACAGCAACTGGGATCTGGCGTATGTGACGCTGTGCGCCGTTTTATCAGAGGGAAGCTATGAGAAGGCGTATGCGTACCTGTGTACGCTGGGGGAGAATATTTTAAACGACTATGACGCGCTTGCGCAGCGGCTGAGCGAGGCCACGGGCCGCAGCTTTGAAGCTTGCCGGCGCAGCGGCCCGGTTTGGCACACGGTTGTGGACGTGTTCCAGTCGCTCTACCGCGGAGAGGACGGCATACCCGGCCTGATCGAGAGCGAAGCGCCGCTGTTTCCGATCGAGCGGACGCGGCGGGTACTGTCCGCGCTCAAAGCGGGCGGGAAAACGCTCGGCGTTGGCTCCGGGCGGCCGCGCTATGAGATCATAACGCCGCTGACGCGCTGGGGGCTGCTTGGCCTGTTTGATTCGGAACGTATTGTCACCTATGACGAGGTGGAGGCGGGCGAACGCGCCGTGCCCGGCGCGGTGCTGACAAAACCGCACCCATATATGTTCCTGAAGGGGACGTTCGGCGCGGCGGCAACGGATGAGCAGCTTGTGGCGGGCGGCTACGATAAAGAACCGCTCAGGCGGACGCTTGTTGTTGGCGACGCGGGCGCGGACATTTTGGCGGCGCATGACGGCGGGATGGACTTTTTGGCCGTGCTGACGGGCGTATCCGGCGAAAAGGCGCGGGATTACTTTGTCGCGGAACATGCGGAATATATCCTCGGCTCAGTCTGCGAGCTAATCGAGGGTGAAGGATTGGAAGGATAGACATGGCAAAGCAAATTACAACACCGCTCACAAAAGACGTTGTAAAGACGCTCAAAGCGGGCGAGCGGGTGCTGATTACAGGAGAGATTTACACCGCGCGCGACGCGGCGCACAAGCGCATGATCGAGGCGCTGGCGGCGGGGGAGCCGTTGCCGTTTGATGTGAAGGACAAAATTATTTACTACGCCGGCCCTGCGCCCGCAAAGCCGGGCGAGGTGATCGGCTCGTGCGGGCCGACGACGAGCGGGCGCGTGGACGCGTATACGCCTGCGCTTTTGGACCTCGGCCTGACAGGGATGCTCGGCAAGGGCGAGCGCAGCGCAGAGGTGGTCGCGTCCATGCAGAAAAATTGCGCGGTCTACTTTGCCGCAATCGGCGGCGCAGGCGCGCTGATTGCAAAAAGTGTGAAGGCGGCCGAGCCGGTGGCGTACGAGGATTTGGGCGCGGAAGCGATCGTGAAGCTGACGGTGGAAAACCTGAGCGCGACGGTGGTCATCGACTGTGCGGGCAACAACGCCTATGAGAGCGGGCGTGCGGCCTACCGCGAAGTATAAAGGGAACAAACGCAAGAGCGAAGCTCGTGCGGAAGCGCGTCCTTTGGGGGTGGAAGTATGTCAAAACAGAGCTATTTGCGGCAGCGCCTTTCGGAGCTGCCCGATTTTGTGTTTACTTATATCCAAAGCTACTACGACGGCGAGAGCGTCAACACGCAGATTGCGTACAGCATCGATATCAAGGTGTTTCTGACGTTTTTGCAGCTCTACCGCTTCCCAAAGGTGGAGCGGCTCGAGGACTTTACGGCCGCTCACCTCGCGCAGGTCACAGCGGACGACCTGCTGGGCTTCAAGACGTACCTGCGCGAGTATGAAATCTATACCACGGATGCGGATGGGCGGCAGGTCGCCCGTACGGTGCGCAACTCCAACTATGGCATTAACCGCAAGCTGTCCGCTGTGCGCGGGCTGTACTCGTATCTGTATAAAACGGACAAGATTCCGCAGAATATTACCGACAAAATCACGTTTACCAACATCAACCACAAGATGAAAAAGCCGCTCACCACGCAGGAAACGGTGCGGATTTTGGACGTGATTTTTAACGGCGAAAAATATTACACCGGGCGCGATTTGACCGAGTATTTGAAGCGTAAGCAGCGCGACAGCGCGATTTTTACGACGTATCTCGGCACGGGCGTACGCGTGAGCGAGCTGGTGAACCTGAATATCGACGACATCAGCTTTGACACGTCGTCGTTTATCGTAACGCGCAAGGGCGGCGAGCAGCAGGAGATTTTTATGCCGCCGCAGGTGGAGCAGGAATTGCACGCGTATTTGGAGGAGCGCATGAAAATTCACGCTGTGGATAAAAATGCGCTGTTTTTGAGCCGCGGCGGGCGGCGGATGGGCATCGACGCGGTCGAGCGCAACCTGAAACGCTACTGTGCAACGGCCGGCGTGACGCATAAGGACAAAACAAGGCCACACGCGCTGCGGCGCACATTTGCATGCCGGATGCTGGAGGACGGCATCGACATCAAAATGGTCGCGGAGCTGATGGGTCATAAAAATATAGAGGTAACGCATAAGTTTTACGCGCAGTACAGTAACCAGGCGCGTAAGGATGTCATGCGCAGCTTCTCCA
>DVOF01000057.1 GCA_018713805.1 Candidatus Aphodoplasma excrementigallinarum
GGACACGCAGTTGTGTTCCCCTTTTTTTGTGAAGGCTGCCGGCGCCCTACGCCGCCAGCCGGACCAGATTCTGCATAACAAATGAAATCAGGAGGTCGATTAATCTTGCAGGCAAAATATAAACGGGTTCTACTCAAGGTCAGCGGTGAGGCGCTTGCCGGGGAAAATAAGACGGGCTTAAACCCTGCCACCCTGTCATCCATCTCTGCGGCCATCAAACAATGTGTCGATATGGGCGTACAGGTCGCCGTCGTTGTCGGCGGGGGCAACTTCTGGCGCGGGCGCACCGGAGAAAATATGGACCGGACGCGGGCTGACCATATGGGGATGCTTGCAACCGTTATCAACGCGCTGGCGCTCTGCGATGCGCTGGAGGCAAAGGGCGTTCCCACCCGCGTGCAGACGGCCATTGAAATGCGGCAGATTGCAGAACCGTACATACGGGGCCGCGCCATGCACCATTTGGAGCAAGGCCGCGTCGTGATCTTTGGCTGCGGGACGGGGAACCCGTTCTTCTCGACAGATACAGCAGCCGCGCTCCGTGCGGCGGAAATCGACGCGGATATCATATTGCTTGCCAAGAAGGTCGACGCCGTATATGACTCCGACCCGAACCTCAACCCGGACGCCGTACGGTTTGACGCACTGTCCTATATCGACGTGCTTAACCGGGGGCTTGGCGTGATGGATTCCACTGCTACGTCGCTGTGCATGGACAACAATATCCCGATTCTTGTGTTCGGCCTCGACGACCCGGAAAATATAATCCGCGCGGCATGCGGGGAAAAAATCGGCACAATTGTTTCAAGATAAGCCGATTGGGGTACAATTTTTATGTCGTATGGCGAAAACTTGATTCATAGGATGTAACAAGGAACGGTATAGCTTCGGATAAAATAAAATAATTCAATCTAAGGAGGAATCACACTATGGCAGCAAAATACCCGGAAATATCAGGCAAGATGGATAAGACACTCAACATATACAGCGAGGATTTGCAGGCCGTCCGTGCAGGACGGGCCAACCCTTCCATTCTTGACAAAATTATGGTCGACTACTACGGTGTGCAAACGCCAATCCCGCAGCTCGGCAACATTTCCGTGCCGGAGGCGCGTACGCTGCTAATCCAGCCGTGGGACATGAGCGTTGTCAAGGAAGTGGAAAAGGCGATTTTGAAGTCGGAGCTGGGCATTAACCCGAACAACGACGGCAAAACGATCCGCCTGACGTTCCCCCCGCTGACGGAGGAACGCCGCAAGGAGCTCGTAAAGGATATCCATAAGCGCGCGGAGGAAGCAAAGGTTGCCATCCGTGCAATCCGCCGCGACGCAATCGAGGTATACAAAACGCAAAAGAAGAACAGCGAGATTACGGAGGATGACCTCAAGGAAATTGAAAAGGATATCCAGAACCTTACCGACCAGTACAGTAAGGAGATCGATACCATCCTTGCAAAGAAGGAAAAGGAAATCATGGAAGTATAATAGAGGCGAAATCGGCGGAGGGACGGCAATGGCACTGTTTCGGAAAGCAAAAAAAGAATACGACAAAGCCCTGCTGCCGAAGCATGTGGCAATCATCATGGACGGGAACGGGCGCTGGGCGAAAAAGCGTTCCCTTCCCCGTATCATGGGGCACCGCGCCGGCGCGGACGCGCTGCGCCGGGTGAGCCGCTTTGCCGGGCATATGGGCATCGAGTACATCACGGTCTATGCGTTTTCGACCGAAAACTGGAAGCGCAGTGATGAAGAAGTGTCCGGCCTGATGTCGCTGCTGCTCGACTATCTGAAAAATGCGGAAAAGGAGCTTGGCGGCGACGAGGTGCGTATCCGCGTCATCGGCGACCCGGCCCGTTTTTCCGACGAGATACAACAGCAAATTAAGCGTGTCGAGGCTGTGACAAAGGACAACAAGGCCGTCACCGTGACGCTGGCGCTCAACTATGGCGGGCGCGACGAGCTCGTCCACGCTGTCAAGGCGATTGCAAAAGAGGTACAGGACGGCAAAACAGACCCGGACAGCATCGACGAAAAGACGGTGTCGCGGCATTTGTATACATACGATATGCCCGACCCGGACCTTGTCATCCGCACAAGCGGCGAGCTGCGGCTGAGCAACTATCTGTTGTGGCAGACTTCGTACAGCGAGTTGTACTTTACTGACACGCTATGGCCCGATTTCGACGAAAAGGAATTTACAAAAGCGATCGACGCCTATCTTTCGCGCAGCCGGCGCTTTGGCGGCCGGTGACGGACGCGCCTATCACAGAGCCGTAAACCGGCGGAACGGAGTAACAATATGAGTAAGGATATCACGGTGCGGGTCGTTTCGGCGATTATCGGACTGATTTTGTTTTTTATCGTGACGTTTGCCAATCAGCTTATTCTTGATCTCGTGCTTGGCGTGCTGATCCTTTTTATGCTGTTTGAATTTTTCCACGCGTTTAAATTCGGTTTCCTGCTCAGCTCCGTGGGGCTGGTCGGCACAGCCGCCCTTCTATGCGTACTTTCGCTTGGACGTTACGATTTCTTCGTATTTGCGTTGGTTGCTTACATCGTCCTGTTGGGCGCAATTTCAATCTTCCGCCATGAGAAGATCAGCTTTACCGACATTGCGGCCGTCCTGTTTGCGACGGTATATGTCGGCTTCTTCCCCTCTTTTATCGCGCGTATCCGTTCGCTCGATGAAAACGGTTTATATTACTTGTTTCTGATTTTTATCTGCGCTTGGATGACCGACACAGGCGCGTACTTCTGCGGCCGGTTTTTCGGGAAGCACAAGCTTGCGCCGAATATCAGCCCCAAAAAGACGGTGGAGGGTGCGATCGGCGGTATTGTCTGCGCAGTGATTGGCTGTATCGTTTTGGGCGTGGTCGCTTACTACATAAACGATGCGTCCCCGCGTTATGTCGCGCTGGCGCTCGTGGGCGTGGCCGGCTCGTGCCTGGCCCAGCTCGGCGACCTGTTTGCCTCGCTGGTCAAGCGGACGTGCGGCGTCAAGGACTTCGGCAACATCATGCCCGGGCATGGCGGCGCGCTCGACCGGTTTGACAGCGTAATCATGGTATCGCCGTTTATTTACTATGTCTGCCTCTTTTTGGCAGAGGGCGGTATGACGTTATTATAAACGTTTCGACGGAAAGGGAACTGTATGGAACACAATATTGCAATTTTAGGCTCAACGGGGTCGATTGGTGCACAGAGCCTTGATGTAATACGGCAAAGCCCCGATCTGCATGTATTGGGGCTTTCTGCTAATCATAACATAGAGCTTCTCGAGGTGCAGGCGCGGGAATTTTTGCCGCGCCTTGTTTGCGTTTGTGATGAAGACAAGGCAAAGGAGCTGAAGGTCCGGCTTGCAGACACAAATATCCGCGTCGTCTCCGGCCCGGAGGGCATGTGCGAGCTTGCGGCGCTCGACGGTGCCGACACCGTGTTGACCGCCGTGATGGGAATCGCGGGGCTTTCCCCCACCGTCGCTGCGATCAAGAGCGGGAAAAATATCGCGCTGGCAAATAAAGAAACGCTCGTTGCGGCGGGCGAACTGGTGACTGCGCTGGCGCGGGAGCACGGTGTTTCCCTCCTGCCGGTCGACAGCGAGCACAGCGCGGTGTTCCAGTCGCTTGCCGGCCTGCGGGAAAAAAAGCAGCTCAAAAAAATCATTCTTACCGCCTCGGGCGGCCCGTTTTACGGGAAGCGGCGGGAGGAGCTAAGCGTCGTTACGCCGGAAATGGCACTCCGTCACCCGAACTGGGACATGGGGGCGAAAATTACGATCGACTCGTCCACGCTCGTCAACAAAGGCCTTGAGGTGATCGAAGCGCGATGGCTGTTCGATGTAGCGCCGGATGAAATCGACGTTGTGGTGCATCCGCAAAGCATTATACACTCCATGGTGGAATATATCGACGGATCGGTGATTGCGCAGCTTGGCCTTCCGGACATGCGCCTGCCGATTGCGTATGCGCTCACGTACCCGGACCGGGTCCCGCTCCGCGGCGAGGCGCTCGACCTGGCAAAGATCGGGACGCTGACCTTTGCCGAGCCGGATACGGCGGTCTTCCCTGCCCTGCCGCTTGCATACGAGGCGCTGCGCGCGGGCGGGACCATGTGCGCGGTATACAACGGGGCGGACGAGGCGGCTGTGGAGCTGTTTATGCAGCGGCGGATCGACTATCTTGACATTGCGTCCGTGATAGAAGGCGCGATGCGCGCATATACTAACACAAAGGCCGATACGCTCGACGCGGTGCTCGACGCCGACAGGTGGGCGCGCGACTACGTGTACAGCAAGGTATAAGCCCCGTATTTTCCAAAGGATGTGATCAATTGTTACAAGGGATATGGACAATCGTTGTAGCGATCATTGTGTTTGCTATCATGATCGCCATTCATGAATTTGGGCATTTCAGCGCGGCGAAGCTGTTTAAAATCCGCGTCAACCAGTTTGCAATCGGGATGGGGCCGGTCATCTGGAAAAAGCAGGGCAAGGAAACGCTCTACTCCCTGCGTGCGATTCCGATGGGCGGCTTTTGCCAGATGGAGGGAGAGGACGAGGCAAGCGACGACGAACGCTCTTTTGGCAAGGCCGCGTGGTGGAAACGCTTTATCGTCGTACTCGCCGGTGCGGCGCTCAACATTGTTCTGGGGTTTGTGATTTTTCTGATTTTGCAGGCGCCCACCGCGCAGGTCAACACAACAGTCATCGACAGCATCGACCAGACGACGAACCTGGCCGGCTCTGTGTTCCAGCCGGGCGACCAGATTACAAAAATTGGCAGTTCCACCATCCATATTTATGAGGATTTACGGTTTGCGCTCGAGCGCGTAACCGACCAGCCTGTGGAGGTTACGGCGCGCCGCGGGGGCGAAACAGTCACCCAGACCATTACGCCGGTCAAGCAGGACATCGTGTATACGTATTCGGAGGAGCAGATCGACATCCGCATCCTGCACAACGGTGTGGAGGTCGACCATCAGACGCAGGCCGCGCCGGACACGGAGGAATACCAAGACTATATCGGCAAATCCGGCACGCAGACGTCGTACATCCTCGGCTTTGTGCCCAAGGCCGAAAATATGACCTTCACGACGGCCATCAGCCGGGCGTTTTATCTGACGCTGTATAATATCAAAATCGTGTATGTGTCGCTCTACGAGCTGATTCGCGGCAATGTGCCCGCGTCGCAGGTGAGCGGCCCAGTCGGCATCATCAGCGTAATCGGGCAGGCGTCGCAGATGGACTGGACGGTGCTGTTCAACCTGGTTGCGCTACTGACGGTCAACCTCGGTATCATGAACCTGCTGCCGATCCCCGCGCTCGACGGCTGCAAGCTGCTGATCATTCTCGTCGAGGCGGTGACACGCCGGCGGCTGCCCCCGGAAAAGGAGGGCGTTATCACCCTGGTCGGGTTTGTACTTTTGATTTTGGTGCTGCTTTGGGCAACGTATAACGACGTCGTCCGCCTGTTTACCGGGTGGCAGACGTAAGCATGGAAAGGGAGGATGCTCGAATGGACGAAAAAAAGACGAGAACCGTTTTTGTCGGCGGCGTGCCGGTCGGCGGCGGAAATGCGGTCAGCGTCCAATCCATGACGAATACGGACACGCGCGACGCGGCGGCGACCGTCGCGCAGATACATGCGCTCGAGGCGGCGGGCTGTGACATTGTGCGGGTCGCCGTGCCGGACGAGGCGGCGGCGCGCGCCATCGCGCAGGTCAAGCGGGAAATCCATATCCCGCTCGTGGCGGATATCCACTTTGACTACCGTCTGGCGCTTTTGTGCATGGAAAACGGCGTTGACAAAGTCCGCATCAACCCGGGCAACATCGGCGACCAATCAAAGGTACGCGCAGTATGCGACATGGCGAAGGAAAAGCACATCCCCATCCGTATCGGCGTAAACGGCGGCTCTCTCGAAAAGCACCTGTTGCAAAAGTACGGTGCGCCGACGGCGCAGGCGCTGGTGGAAAGTGCGCTCGCACATGCGGCGCTGCTGGAGGAATGCGGCTTTTATGACATCGTGCTGTCGCTTAAAGCGTCCGACGTGCCGACCATGATTGAGGCGTACCGCCTTGCGCACGAAGCGTGCGACTATCCCCTGCACCTCGGCGTGACGGAGGCAGGCACATATGAAAGCGGCATCGTCAAGTCTGCGGTCGGGATTGGTACGCTCCTGTCAAGCGGAATCGGCGATACAATCCGCGTGTCTCTCACCGACGACCCGGTGCGTGAGGTCAGCGCAGGGATTGAGATCCTAAAGTCGCTCGGATTGCGCAGAAGCGGCGTGACATTTGTGTCCTGCCCGACGTGCGGCCGGTGCCAAATTGACCTGATAGGCATTGCAAACGAGGTATATAAGCGCGTCAAACACCTCGACAAAGATATCAAAATCGCGGTCATGGGCTGCGCGGTCAATGGGCCGGGCGAGGCGCGCGACGCCGACATCGGTATCGCAGGCGGGGACGGGATTGGCCTGCTCTTTAAAAAGGGAGAGATTGTGCGCCGCGTCCCGCAGGAAGAAATCGTGGACACATTGATGCAGGAAATTGAACAATTTTGATGTAAGAAGGCGAAACGATGGAATTATGGGACATCTATGATCGGGACCGGAACCGGACGGGCCGCACCATGGAGCGCGGCGGCGCAGTTCCCGACGGCGCCATGCAGCTGGTCGTACATATTTGTATCTTTAACCAGGCGGGTGAAATGCTGATTCAAAAACGCCAGCCGTTCAAGCACGGATGGTCCGGCATGTGGGACATCACGGTCGGCGGGCACGCGGTGGCAGGCGACACAAGCCGGATGGCGGCCGGGCGTGAGCTGTTTGAAGAACTGGGGCTTGCCATCGACTTTTCGGACAAGCTTCCCGCATTGTCGCTCACTTTTAACCACGGCTTCGACGACTATTACCTGATCGAGCAGGAGGTAGATTTGACCACGCTTCGGCTTCAGATAGAGGAGGTCGCGGCGGTAGAGTGGGCCTCGCAGGAGGAAATTCTCCGCCGAATTGATGAAGGCAGCTTTATCCCCTATTACCCGGATTTTATCCGGCTCTTGTTTCATATGCGCCATAAGCCGGGCGCACGCTTCCGGCCGGATACCAGCCGCCCGGAGCCAAAACCGGAACTACACAGTCATACAAAGGAGAACCAGGCATGACTAAGGTAAAAGACTTAATTGCCGACTGCGACGATACACTCTGCGCAGTCGAGCTATCCAAAATCAGCGTAAATAAGAAAGCGCGCACGATGGCGCTCAAGGTAGCGGACACGGTCACGCTCACCGAGCGCCAGCTTGCGGCTTTAAAGCATACATTCAAACGCACCTATAACCTCGACGACGTATTGATCGATATTGCGCCGGGGGGCGTGCTCAGCGACGTAGCGCTCCGCCAGCAGAAGGCGCAGGAAGATATCATCAAACAGTTCGAGGCGCAGCGCGGCGCAACCACAGTAAGCGAAGTGATTACCGGGCGCAAAATCAAAGGCGCGCTCCTCCCCCTTTCCGATGTCACGCCAGAGGCAGGCCGTGTCCGGACAAGCGGGCAGATTTTTGCCGTCGAATATTTGCAGCGGCGCGACAATTCGTGGATTGTGACGTTTGACATCACGGATAAAAAATCCTCCATCGCAGTCAAACTGTTCTGCGACCTTGCGCCGCGCAAGAACCAGGACGGCTCATACGGCAAGCCGCGCGACAGCGCGTCAAAGGAAAAGGTGGAAAAGCGGCTCAAGAAGGGCGTATGGGTGTCTGTATACGGCGATGTGGCGTACGACAAGTACTCGCGCGACACGGTGATTACCGCCTATGACATCAATGAGCTGCCACCGCCGCCGGAAAAAGAGGACAACGCGCCGGAGAAGCGCGTCGAGCTGCATTTACATACGCAGATGTCGGCCATGGACGGCGTGTCCAGCGCGACCGACCTGATTGCACGGGCGGCAAAGTGGGGGCATAAGGCCGTCGCGGTTACAGACCACGGCGTAGTGCAGGCCTTCCCGGAGGCGGCGAAGGCCGCGAAAAAATATGGGATCAAAGTCCTCTACGGCGTAGAGGGCTATGTTGTCGACGACAAGGCGGCAATTGTGTTCAACCAGAAGCCATTTCCGCTCAAGGGCAGCTTTGTCATATTCGACCTCGAAACGACGGGTCTTTCGGCGGAAAAGAACTTCATCATAGAGATTGGCGCGGTCAAAATCGTGAACGGAGAGGTAACGGACTCGTTTTCCACCTTTGTCGAGCCGCCCGTCCCGATTCCGCAAAAAATCACGGAGCTGACAAGTATCACAGACGCGATGGTCAAGGGCGCGCCAAAGGAGGAGCAAGCTGTCAGCGACTTCATGGCCTTCTGCGAGGGAAGCGTGCTGGTTGCGCACAATGCGCTCTTTGACACTGGCTTTATCCGCGCGAGCCTCGCGCGGCGCGGACAGCCCTTCCCCTATTGCTTTATCGACACAGTTGCGCTGAGCCGGAAGCTCTACCCCGAGCTGAAAAGCCACAGGCTCAACAGCCTTGCCAAGCACTTGAAGGTCAAGCTGGATCACCACCACCGCGCGGTCGACGACGCGTTGGCGACGGCGCATATCTTTAAGCATATGCTGCGCAAGCTGTCCGACATGGGCGTAACGGACGTAAACGACCTAAACACCTGCTTCGGCGACAAAATCGACGTGCGGGGCGTACCGTCGCACCATATTATCATTTTGGCGAAGAATCCGACCGGGCTCGAGAACCTGTACCGGCTTATCTCCGCGTCGCACCTCGACCACTTTTACCGGACGCCGCGTATGCCGAAAAGCGTTATCAACAAATACCGCGAGGGGCTGATTGTCGGCTCTGCCTGTGAGTCGGGCGAGTTGTACCAGGCCGTGTTCGGCGGGCGGAGCGAGCAGGAGATCGACGACATTGTGTCGTTTTACGACTATTTGGAAATCCAGCCGCTCGGCAACAACGAGTTTATGCTGCGCAATGGCCAGGTAGACAGCAAAGAGGACTTGCAGGATATCAATAAAAAGATCATCGAACTGGGCAGAAAGCATGGCAAACTGACCGTTGCGACGGGCGACGTACATTTCCTGGACCCGGAGGACGAGGTATTCCGGCGCGTACTGATGGCGGGCAAGGGCTTCGACGACGCGGACTTCCAGGCGCCGCTGTATCTGCGCACTACGGAGGAAATGCTCTCTGAGTTTACCTATCTGGACGAAAAGACGGCCTACGAGGTGGTCGTTGAGAACCCAAACCGCATCAGCGATATGATTGAAGAATTGCAGCCCGTGCGCTCCGGCACGTATCCGCCGAGTATCGACGGCGCGCAGGAGGACATCATCCGCATGTCGCACGAAAAAGCGGTCGAAATCTACGGCGACCCGCTTCCGCAGCTGGTCAAGGAACGCATGGACAAGGAGCTCAAGTCCATCACGACCTACGGCTTCTCCGTGATGTATATCATCGCGCAGAAGCTGGTGAGCAAGTCGCTCTCCGACGGGTACCTCGTCGGCTCGCGTGGGTCGGTCGGCTCGTCGTTTATCGCATTTTTGTCGGGTATCACGGAGGTAAACGCGCTCCCGGCGCACTATATCTGCAAAAACTGTAAAAACCACGAGTTTGTCGACGACGGCTCCGGCCTTTCCGGCTGCGACCTGCCGGACAAGCTCTGCCCTGTGTGCGGGCAGCCTTATGCCAAAGACGGGCACGACATCCCGTTTGAGACGTTTCTCGGCTTTGAGGGCGACAAGGAGCCGGATATCGACCTGAATTTTTCCGGCGAGTACCAGAGCGTCGCACACAAATACACCGAGGAGCTGTTCGGCGAAGGGCACGTGTTCCGCGCCGGCACGATCGGCACGATCGCGGAAAAGACGGCGTTTGGCTATGCGAAAAAATATTTTGAGGAACGCTCCATCATCCCGCATAACTCGGAGCTGAAGCGCATTGCGCTCGGCTGTACGGGCGTAAAACGCACCACGGGCCAGCACCCGGGCGGCGTTATCATTGTGCCGAAGGCGAACGATATCCATCAGTTCTGCCCGGTGCAGCACCCGGCCGACGACGCGGACAGTACGATTATTACGACGCATTTCGACTACCACTCGATTCACGATAACCTGTTAAAGCTCGACATTCTCGGACACGATGATCCGACGGTTATCCGTATGTTGGAGGATTTGACCGGAATCGACGCAAAGACCATTCCACTTGACGACAAGGAAACGCTGTCGCTGTTTTTAAACACCGACGCGCTCGGCGTTACGCCGGACGAAATCGGGAGCGAGGTCGGGACGTTCGGCGTGCCGGAGTTCGGGACGGAGTTTGTCCGCCAGATGCTGATCGACACGAAGCCGACGAAGTTTTCCGAGCTACTCCGCATTTCCGGCCTGTCGCACGGCACGGACGTGTGGCTCAACAATGCGCAAGACTATATCCGCAGCGGCGAGATCGTGCTTTCCGAGGCCATCTGTACGCGCGACGATATCATGATTTACCTCATGCACATGGGGCTTGCGCCGAAGCTGGCGTTCACCATCATGGAAAAGGTGCGTAAGGGCAAAGGGCTCACGCCGGAGGACGAGGTGGAGATGAAGGCGCACGACGTGCCGCAATGGTACATCGACTCGTGCAATAAAATCAAGTACATGTTCCCGAAGGCGCACGCCGTGGCGTATGTCATGATGGCGTTCCGCATTGCGTATTGCAAGGTGCATTACCCCATCGCCTATTACTGCGCGTACTTTACTATCCGCGCGCTTGGCGCGTTCGACGCACACCTGATGTGCCGCGGGATGGCGACGGTGCTCGACGCGATGAAGGAAATCAAGCAAAACCCGGCCGCAACGCAGAAGGACAAGGATTTGTACACAACGCTGGAGCTGTGCCGCGAGATGTATGCGCGCGGGTTCGAGTTTTTGCCCGTTGATTTATACGAGTCGGACGCAAAGGACTTCCTGCCCAAGGACGGGAAAATCCTGCCCCCGCTTTCCAGTCTGCCAAATGTAAGCATTGCGCAGGCGCAGGCGATCTGCGAAGAACGTGCGAAGGGCGAGTTCCACTCGGTCGAGGACTTACATATGCGGACAAAAATCAGTAAAAATGCACTCGACACGCTCGAGCAGAACGGGTGCTTTAAGGGAATTCCGGAAAGCAGCCAGATGTCGCTGGCAGATTTACTGATATAAATTATAACCGAGCGTATGCGGGAACTCCCCCGCTTTTACAATACCGAAGCTTGACTGCCACCAGATGGTGGTGCTGAAACATTAACAAAACAGTCCCCTTTCATGAAAGGGGACTGTTTTGTTGAGTAGAAATTGGGGTATGTATAGGGTGGAAGGAGGGGAAATAAAAATGAAAAAAGGAATT
>DVOF01000058.1 GCA_018713805.1 Candidatus Aphodoplasma excrementigallinarum
GTGTATAATATATCATGTATAGATATGGTAAAAATATTCCCCTGTACAAAGGAGGAGAAGCCTTGAACAAGCAGCAGTTTTCGATTCCGCTGTCGCGCATCGTCAGCGAGTTTCACCTGGAGAAAATATACGAATCGTCCGACTTTGCGGATATTGAGGTCACAAGCAGCGAGGTCAACCGCCCCGGTACGCAGCTCGTCGGGTTTTTCGACTATTTTGACCCCCGCCGGATCCAGATCCTCGGCAAGGTCGAGATATCGTACCTGCACGGGTTTACGCACGAGCAGCGGCTCGCGTGCTTTGATAAGCTCGTTGGGACGAAAATTCCCATGATTGTGGTTACGCGCTCGCTTGAGATCTTTCCCGAGCTTTTGGAAGCGGCGAAAAAGCACGACGTTTCCATCTTCCGCTGCGGCGAGAGCACATCCTATTTTATGAGCGCGCTCATCAGCTATCTAAACGTCCACCTTGCGCCGCGCATTACGCGCCACGGCGTATTGCTGGAGGTACACGGCGAGGGCGTCCTGATTCTGGGCGAGAGCGGCGTCGGCAAGAGCGAAACGGCGGTCGAACTCGTCAAGCGCGGGCACCGCTTTGTCGCAGACGACGCAGTGGAATTAAAGCGTGTGTCCGACCGGACGCTCGTTGGCACCGCGCCGGAAAACATCCGCTATTTTATCGAGATACGCGGCATTGGCATCGTCGATATCCGCCGCCTGTTCGGCATGGGCTCTGTCAAGGAGACGGAGCGGGTCGACATGATCATCCACCTCGAACCGTGGGAGGAGGCCAAGCAGTACGACCGGCTTGGGCTGGTGGACGAATATACGAATATTTTAGGCGTCAACATCCCGTCGGTCACGGTCCCCGTGCGGCCGGGGCGGAACCTTGCTGTCATCGTCGAGGTGGCCGCGATGAATAACCGTCAGAAGCGCATGGGCTACAACGCGGCGGAGGAGCTGAACCAGCGCCTGCTCCATCAGCTCGAGCAGGGCGCGAACTGAGCGGGGAAACCAACACAAGGAGGCCTTTTCATCCAATGAAAATATTAGTCGATACGCATACGCACACGAGCGCCTCTGCACACGCCTATTCCACGCTGGAGGAGAATGTCCGCCACGCGGCGGACATCGGGCTGGAGGCCATCGCCATGACGAACCACGCGCCCGGCATGCCCGACGCGCCGCATATCTGGCACTTTATGAATATGGCGGCCAACATCCCGCGTGAGATTGGCGGCGTGAAAATCCTTTACGGTGTGGAAGCGGACATCCTGGACACGGACGGGACGCTCGACATTGAGGCAGGCGTGCTGTCTATGCTCGACGTGGTAATCGCGTCGATGCACCGCGACACCTTTACGCCCCAGACGCGCAAGGCGCATACGCAGGCGTATTTGAACGTCCTGCAAAACCCATATGTGGACATCATCGGGCACAGCGGGTCGCCCGACTACGAATACAATGTGGACACCGTGCTCGCCCTTGCAAAAAAAGAGGGCAAGATGATTGAGATCAACAACAATTCGCATCTGGTGCGGCGCGGCAACATTGAAAACTGCAAGCATATTGCACAGCGGTGCATGGAACTGGGCGTCTACGTCGTTGTCGGCTCGGACGCGCATATCTCCTGCAACGTCGGTAACTTTTCTGAGGCAGTCAATATGCTCAGTGAAATCGGCTTCCCAGAGGAGCTGATTGCAAACACTTCGCTCGACAAATTTTTGTCCATCCTGCGCCAGCGCAAGCTGGTCGGCGGGCTTTGATAGAAAATTATTTTTATTTAAGAAATATAGGAGGAAGATGACATGTACATAGGAATCGATTTGGGCGGCACCGGGATCAAGGCGGGGCTTGTGGACGACAACTACAAGATCCTGCACACGGCGAGCGTGCCCACCGGCGCGCAGCGCCACTACAGCGAGATCATCAAAGATATGGCGATGCTTGCCATCCGCGTGACGGAGGAGGCCGGCTTTGACATCAAAAAGGATGTAAAAAGCGTCGGCATCGGCTCGCCGGGAACGTGCGACAGTAAAAACGGGATTCTCGTTTACTCGAACAACATCAACTTTGAAAACGTACCCATGCGGGAAGAGATGAACAAATACATCGACCTGCCCATCTATATCGGCAACGACGCAAACGTGGCCGCGCTCGGCGAGTTTATGGTGCTCGACGACAAGGACGTCAATCACATGGTTGCCATCACGCTCGGCACGGGCATCGGCGGCGGCGTGATCATCAACAAAAAGATTTACGACGGGTTCAACGGCGCTGCGGCGGAGATCGGCCATTTCCAGGTACAGATGATTGGCGGCGAGGCATGCACCTGCGGGCGGCACGGCTGCTGGGAGGCGTATGGTTCCGTAACGGCGCTCATCCGCGAAACAAGGCGTGCAGTTGAAAAACACCCGGACTGCGACATGGCAAACGACGTTGCGGCGCACGACGGGCATATCAATGGCAAAACGGCGTTTATATGGGCGAAAAACGGCGACCCGGTTGCACAGGAGGTCGTGGACAATTATATCCACGCGGTTGCAGAAGGGATCGTATCTGTTATCAATATCTTCCAGCCGGAGGTGCTGGTGATTGGCGGCGCTATCTCCAAGGAGGGCGACTACCTTTTAAACCCGATCAAAAAGATCGTCGAAAAGTTCCGCTATTCGCGCTCGGTCCCGCAGACGGAAATCCGCATTGCAAAGCTTGGCAACGACGCGGGCATCATCGGCGCAGCGCTGCTCGGCGCAGATGTAAAATAAAATTTCAATCAGATTTTGGAGGTCTTTATGAGCCTGTCTTCGGAGGTAAAACGCGCACTGACAGATATTTGCACGGATACCGTGTTCGACGAACCAATGAGTCGCCACACGTCGTTTAAAATCGGCGGGCCGGCGGATGCGCTCGCAGAGCCGTCCGAAACAGAAGAGATTGGCAAAATCATAAGCGTTTGCAAACGCTATGGCATAGATTATTTTATCATGGGCAACGGCACGAACCTGCTCGTTTCCGACGCGGGCTTCCGCGGCGTTGTCATCAAGCTGCAAAAACACATGGCCGCTATGCAAATCGACGGCGATAAAATGACAGCCGGCGCGGGCGTGCTGCTGAGCCAGATTGCCAACGCGGCGCTTCGGGCGTCTCTGACTGGCTTTGAGCGGCTCGGCGGTATCCCGGGCACGCTCGGCGGCGCGGTGTATATGAACGCCGGCGCGTACGGCTCGGAAATGCGCGATGTTGTCGTGTCCTCCGCCTTTGTCGACGGCGCGGGCAACACCGGCGTTATCACAGGCGGCGCGCACCAGTTCGGCTACCGGAAAAGCATATATGCCGGCAGCGACAAGGTGGTCGTTTCCGCTGTCTTGCAGCTGGCGCCGGGCGATGCGGAGGAGATCAAACGCACGATGGCGGAGTATACGAAACGGCGCTGCGATAAGCAGCCGCTCAACCTGCCGAGCTGCGGCTCGACCTTTAAGCGTCCGGAGGGGCACTTTGCCGGCGCGCTGATCGAGGCGGCGGGCCTGAAGGGGTACCGCATTGGCGGCGCGCAGGTGAGTGAAAAGCACGCGGGCTTTATCGTCAATGCCGGCGGCGCGACAGCCGCAGACGTAATGCGGCTCGTCGAGCATATTAAAAACGAAGTATACAGGACAAGCGGCGTCACGCTCGAGTGCGAGATGAAGACGCTGGGGATGTAGCAACGCCAATACACAAAGGAGGTACCACTATGCGCTTTATCATCATTACCGGCCTGTCCGGCGCGGGCAAAACGCAGGTCATCCGCTGTCTGGAAGACCTCGACTACTACTGCATCGACAATATGCCGCCGGCGCTGATTCCGAAATTTGCGGAGATTTGTTATTCGTCCAACGGTAAGATTGATAAGGTAGCAATGGTCATCGACATCCGCGGCGGCGACATGTTCAACGAATTGTATAACGAGCTCAACGTCCTGAAAGCGTCCGGCTACAACTATGAGGTGTTGTTTTTGGAGGCGAGCGACGAGGTGCTCGTCAAGCGGTATAAGGAAACGCGGCGCATGCACCCGCTTGCGCGCGGGGGCGGCCTGATTGAAGGGATTCAGAAGGAGCGCAGCATTTTGGAGTTTGTGCGCAACAAGGCCAACCACGTCATCGACACGTCGAACTTTACGACTGCGCAGCTCAAGGACGCGGTGCGGGAGCTGTTCGAGGGGTCGGCGGGCGGCGGCGGAATCGTCGTCAACGTGCAGTCGTTCGGGTTCAAGTATGGGATTATCTTAGACGGCGACCTCGTCTTTGACGTGCGTTTTCTGCCCAACCCGTTTTATAAGGAAAATTTGAAAAACCACACCGGCCTCGACGAGGACGTGCAGGAATATGTGCTCAAGTTTGAGCAGACGAAGGAGTTTCTCGGCAAGCTCAACGATATGGTGACTTATCTTCTGCCCTACTACATCGAAGAGGGCAAAAGCCAGCTCGTGATCGGTATCGGCTGTACGGGTGGGAAGCACCGCAGCGTCACGATTGCGCTGCAGCTCTATAACCACCTGAAGGCGGCGGGCTACAACGCAGTCCTCAGCCACCGCGACATTCACAAAGACCACTATTGATACGGAGGGATGTTATGTCCTTTGCATCAAAGATCAAGGAGAGCCTGTGCAGGACGCAGGCGGACCGGCCCTGCTGCCGGACAGCGGAGCTGACGGCGCTCGTCTGCTTTGCCGGGACGTATGCGCAGGGGCGGCTGAAAATCAAGACCGAGCATGAGAGCGTCGCACAGAGAGTTGTGACGCTCTTATCTGACCTGTTGGGCGAGGGCGGCTGCGCCTATGAGCGGCCAAAGCGGGAGAGCGGGTGGCATACGGTCACCGTTTCCGGCTATGCGGCGGAGAGCCTGTTTGACGCGCTCTCGCTGTACCAAAACGGCGTCGTCACGCTCTGCCCAGCGGACGTGTCCCGCCTTTCCGCGTGCTGCCGGACGGCATTTTTACGCGGGGCATTTTTGGGCGGCGGCTCCATGTCCGACCCGGAAAAGAACTACCATCTCGAATTTGTCACAAAAAATGCGCCGCTCGCCGACCGGCTCTATGAGCTGCTGGAGGCGTTGTCGTTTCCGGCAAAGATCACCGTGCGGAAAAACAGCTTTGTCGTCTACATCAAGGAAAGCGAGGCGATTGCCCAGCTTTTGGGGCTGATTGGCGCGGGCGGGCCGATGATGGAGTTTTATAACATCAAAATCGAACGCGAACTGCGCAACACGGTCAACCGGCAGGTCAACTGTGACAGCGCAAACCTGGATAAAATCACGGCGGCGGCCGGACGGCAGATCGCCGCGATTGAGAAAATCCGCCGCACGATCGGCTTTGACAGCCTGCCGCCGGTGCTTAGCGAGATGGCGGCGCTGCGGCTGGAAAACCCGGAAATGTCACTGAGCGAGCTTGGCGCGCTCTTAGACCCGCCGATCGGGAAGTCCGGCGTGAACCACCGGCTCGAGCGCATATGTGAGATTGCCGGCTCATTGTAATATCAATCTTGGAAAGGAGGCGCGTCCATGCCCGAAATCGTGGAATTTACCCATTTACACGTCCATACGGAGTACAGCCTGCTTGACGGCGCAGCGCCGGTGGACAAGCTTGTAAAAAAGGCGAAGAGCATGAATATGCGCGCGCTCGCCATCACCGACCACGGCGTGATGTACGGCGTAATCGACTTTTATAAGGCCGCGGTCGCGGAAGGGATCAAGCCGATCATCGGCTGCGAGGTCTACGTTGCGCCGCGCACGCGCTTTGATAAGCAGCACGAGTACGACAGCGATTTGTCGCACCTTGTCCTGCTGGCAAAGGACAACGACGGCTATCACAACCTGATTAAGCTTGTGTCCGACGCGTCGATCGAGGGGTTTTACTACCGGCCGCGCGTCGACCATGACCTGCTGCGCCGTTACAGCGGCGGGCTGGTCTGCCTGTCGGCGTGCCTTGCGGGCGAAATCCCGAAGCTGCTGCTCGCAGGCGACTACGCGGGCGCAAGGGAGCGCGCCCTGCTCTACCAGGATATCTATGGCAAGGAAAATTATTTTATTGAGATACAGGACCACGGCCTCGACGAGCAAAAACGCGTAAATCCCATGCTCGTCAAGTTGGCGCACGAGATCGGCGCAGGCCTTGTCGCGACGAACGACAGCCACTACATAGAAAAGTCGGACGCGCCGTACCAGGACGTGCTCATGTGTATCCAGATGGGCAAGACGGTCGACGACCCCGACCGGATGAAGTTTGGGACGGACGAGTTTTACCTCAAGAGCGGCGTGCAGATGCAGGAGCTGTTCCCCTACGCGCCGGAAGCGATTGCAAACACGAACAAAATCGCGGACATGTGCAACGTCACGTTTGACTTTGACAAGACGTACCTGCCGCACTTCGACGTGCCGGAGGGCTACGACTCGTTTACCTATCTGCGCGATTTGTGCTACAAGGGCCTCGCGGAGCGGTATCACCCGGTCACAGCGCGGGAAACCGACCGGCTCGAGTATGAGCTTGGCGTTATCCGGTCGATGGGGTATGTCGACTATTTCCTCATTGTATGGGACTTTATCAAATTTGCAAAGGACAACAAAATCCCCGTCGGGCCGGGGCGCGGCTCCGGCGCGGGCAGCATCGTGGCGTACAGCCTCAATATCACGACGATTGACCCGCTCAAGTACAGCCTGCTGTTCGAGCGGTTTCTGAACCCGGAGCGCGTCAGCATGCCGGATATCGACACGGATTTCTGTATTGACCGGCGCGGCGAGGTCATCGACTACGTGGTGCGCAAATACGGCGCAGACCACGTGGCGCAGATCATCACCTTCGGAACGCTGAAGGCGCGCGCCGCAGTGCGTGACGTAGGCCGCGCGCTGGGCGTGCCGCTCGCCACAGTCGACATGGTGGCAAAGCTTGTCCCCAACGAGCTGAAAATGACGCTCGACAAGGCGCTCGACGTCAGCAATGAACTCTACGAGTTGTACCAGAGAGACGAAACCGTCAAAAAGCTGATTGACACGGCGCGCGCCGTCGAGGGCCTGCCGCGCCACAGCGGCGTGCATGCCGCCGGCGTCGTCATCACGGGCGAGCCGGCCTCGTCGTACGTGCCGCTCCAGCTCAGCAAAGACGGTATCATCACAACGCAGTACCACATGGACAACGTCAGCGAGCTCGGCCTTTTGAAGATGGACTTCCTCGGCCTGCGCAACCTGACGGTCATCAAAAACGCCGTGGACAACATCAAGCTAAGCCGCGGCGAGGAGGTCGACATCGACCATATCGACTTTGAGCGGCCGGAGGTCTACGACATGATTTCCGCGGCGGATACGCTCGGCGTGTTCCAGCTTGAGAGCAACGGTATGCGCGACTTCATCAAGGAACTCAAGCCGCGCACGCTGGAGGATATCATCGCCGGCATCTCCCTGTTCCGCCCCGGCCCGATGGAGCAGATTCCGCGCTACATCCGCAACAAAAACAACCCGGACAAAATCACGTACAAGCACCCGCTCCTTGAGCCTATTTTGAACGTGACGTACGGGTGTATCATCTATCAGGAGCAGGTTTTGCAGATCGTGCAGAGCCTTGCGGGGTACCCGCTCGGGCGGGCGGACCTTTTGCGGCGCGCCATGAGCAAAAAGAAGCACGACGTAATGGAAAAGGAGCGCCAGTTCTTTATCTACGGCCAAAAAGACGGGGATGGCAACGTCATCCTCGACGGCGCGATTGCGCGCGGCGTGAGCGAGAGCGTGGCGGCGAGCATCTTTGACGAGATCATGGACTTTGCCAGCTATGCGTTCAACAAGTCGCATGCGGCGGCCTACGCTATCATCGCGTACCAGACTGCGTACCTGAAGCGGTTCTATACGCCGGAGTATATGGCAGCGCTGCTCAGCTCTATGATGAGCAATACCACCAAAACAGTCGAGTATATCGCAGACTGTACGGCGCGGGGCATCTCCCTTCTGCCGCCAGACGTGAACAAAAGCTACTACCGCTTTACCGTCGAGGACGGGAAAATCCGCTTTGGCCTCGAGGCGGTCAAAAACGTCGGCCACAAGCTGCTTCTCGACATTGCGCAGGAACGGGAAACAAACGGGCCGTTTAAGAGCTTTACCAACTTTTTGGAGCGCATGAGCGGGAAGGAACTGAACAAACGCTCGCTCGAGAGCCTCATCAAGTGCGGTGCGTTCGACTCGCTCGGCGCAAACCGCCGCCAGCTTATGGCGGTGTATGAGGATTTACTCTCCGGCATTACGGCGCAGAACCGGCAAAACATCGCCGGGCAGGTGTCGCTCTTTGACGACGGCGGCGCGCTCGGCGCGGAAGGCGATGCCGACGAGCTCCCGAACCTGCCGGAGTTTGATAAGCGCGAGCTGTTAAACATGGAAAAGGAAACGATTGGGCTCTACCTCTCCGGCCACCCGCTCGACGATTACCGCGAGAAAATCACGCAGTATTCGAGCGCGAACACCGCGCAGATCAACGAACTTGCCACAGAGGACGAAAACGGTGAGTTCACCGTGCGCTCTGACGGCGCGTTTCAAGACGGCGACCTCGTTACGATCGGCGGCATTATCACCGGACGGCGCAACAAAACGACGCGCAGCAACAGCCAGATGGCGTTTCTGACACTTGAAGACCTGTACGGCAGTATTGATGTTCTCGTATTCCCAAAGGTATACGAAAAGGTTTCCCCCGTCATGGCAGTGGACAGCATTGTGTTCCTGACCGGGCGCGTCAGCCTGCGGGAGGACGAAGCGCCCAAGCTCCTGTGCGAGCGCATTGTGCCGTATGAGCAGTTCATTGCGCGGCCGCAGACGCTGTATCTGAAGCTGGAGCGCGGCAGGGAAGGCCTGTGGGACGAGGCCAAAGCCGCCCTGACGGCACACCGCGGCGATACGCCGGTCAAGGTGTACTTTGAGCAGTCGAACCAGGTCAGGAGCGTGTCCCGCGACCTTTTTTGCACAGTAAATGACGCGCTGTTAGCTGATTTAATTAGAATTTTCGGTAAAAATTGTGTGAAAGTGAAGTAATTGCGTATTTTTGTATTGCAATTCGGCGTAAAATAATATAAAATGTAGCATGGATTTGGACTTTATCAGTTTTGTTTTATTTGAATCTGAAAGAAAGGCAGGGAGGCGCTGCGGGCGCGTATAATCGCTTGCAGAACGCTTTATAATAAGTATGGAAGAAGCAGTTAACTCAACACAGGACTATGTTGTCATACAGGCGGAGGAGAACGGCGTCACCATCTGGGGCCTGACGCGCGGCAGTGCGACGAAGTTTCATCATACGGAAAAGCTCGATGCAGGCGAGGTCTACATCGCGCAGTTTACCGAGGTGACCTCTGCGATGAAAATTCACGGGAAAGCAAAGGTCTATACCAAGCACGGCGTGATCGAGGCCGGAAAATAAGAATCGAGCGCCGCGCGGCTGGCAGCATGCGCGGACAAAAAGGAGTGATGGACGCGTGTGGACAGTCGTTTACATTGCGAAGAATACACAGATTGCCGAGCAGCTTCGCGCGCTCTTGGAAGAGAGCGGTATGCTGGTGAAAATCCGCCCCATCTCAAAGGGCGGGGAGAACGCCGACTCAAGTTGTGAGGTTTTGGTGCCGGAATCTGAAATCGAGCAAGCACACAGCCTTATGATTGAAACGGGCTTCTAGATAAAGAGCACATCTACCTAAGGGAGGAATTTGTGATGGCAGAAATCAAAACGATTGGCGTGCTGACGAGCGGGGGCGACGCGCCGGGCATGAACGCGGCGCTGCGCGCAGTCGTGCGTACGGCAGTATACAATGGCTTAAAGGTCATGGGCGTCAAAAAGGGCTACAACGGCCTAATCAACGGCGATATTTTCGAGATGACGGCGCGCAGCGTGTCGGAGACTTTGCAGCGCGGCGGAACGATTTTGCAGACGGCGCGCTGCGCCGAGTTCCGCACCGAAGAAGGCGTCAAGCGCGGGGCGGAAATTGCAAAGATTTTTGGGATAGACGGCCTCGTCGTTATCGGCGGGGACGGGTCGTTCCGCGGGGCGCGTGACCTTGCCAAACACGGGATTTCCACCATCGGCATCCCGGGAACGATCGACAACGACATCGGCTGCACGGAATACTGCATTGGGTTCGATACGGCGCTCAATACGGCGATGGAAGCAATCGATAAAATCCGCGACACGGCGACGAGCCACGAGCGCAGCTCCGTGATTGAGGTAATGGGGCGCAACGCCGGCTATATAGCGTTAAACGTCGGGATTTCCTGCGGCGCGGAGGCGGTCATCATCCCAGAAAAGGAATTTAACTTTGACGAGGACGTGCTCCGCCCGATTATTGAGGGTAAGCACCGCGGCAAGAACCACTATCTCGTCATCCTGGCAGAGGGCGTCGGCTCGGCAATCCCGATGGCGGAGGAGATTGAAAAGCGCACCGGTATTGAGACAACGGCAACCGTGCTCGGCCACATCCAGCGCGGCGGCAGCCCGACGGTGCAGGACCGCGTGAACGCGAGCGCAATGGGCTTTAAAGCGGTTGAGCTCCTGCTGGCCGGGAAGACGAACCGTCTTGTTGTGATGCAGAACGGCAAAGTAACCGACGTCGATATTGACGAAGGGCTCCAGGAAAAGAAGGAAATGGACCCCGAGATGGTCAAGCTCTGCAAGGTATTGTCCTGGTAATCAGATACATAATAAAAACAGGGTGCAGTTGCGCCCTGTTTTTTATTTATCCGTTCGCTTCCTGTCTGGAGCGGATTTGCTCTGCCACCATCATATCCTTGACCTTCATCAGACGCGTCTGGTTGCCGCGCTCGTTTTCGTCTAACTTCATGGTAATGCTGCGGATCGTGTCCTGCAGGTTCGGGATCATGACATGCTCGAGCGCATTGACGCGCCGGCGCGTCTTCTCGATCTCCTGCGCCAGCAATTGCGCGCTCTTTTCCATCTGTGCCAGACGGAGCATGGGCTCGAGCGCGTCGGAAAGCGCGTCGATCGCGCCGTCGAGCTGCGGCGAGGTCGCCGCAAAGCCATAGGGGTAAATCGACGACTCGTCCGTGTTCTGCATGTTGAAAGAGAACACCGGAACGTCGACGCTCATCACATTTTTGCTCCCAACCTCAAGACTGACGCTCTGCGTCGGGTAGATAATCGCCGTTTCGAGCGCCTCCGCGCTCATCATCGCACGGGCAAGAAGGAAGTTGTCGTTCGCCCGCTTCAAAAGCGTTTCGACCTGCTCGCGCAGGGCTTTATTCTCCCGTACGATGTCCAAAAACTGTTTCATCAGCTCGTCGCGCTTGTCTTTGAGCAGCTTATGGCCGCGGCTCGCGGTCTTGAGCTGCTTTTTCAGGCGGGTAAGCTCCATCCTCGTGGGGTTCACACGCATCACTGCCATGGCTTATTCCCCCTTTTCCGAAGGCTCCTGCCCGTAATACTCGTCCAGATACGCATCCTTGATACGCTTGAGCTCGCTGCGCGGCAGCATACGGAGCAGCTCCCACCCAATAGAGAGCGTTTCCTCAATGCTGCGGTCTGTGTTATACCCTTGCGACACATAGCGTTTCTCAAACGCGTCGGCAAACGCCGCATACTTTTTATCAATATCGGTCAGCGCCGCCTCGCCGAGGATGACCATCAATTCTTTGGCCTCCTTGCCGCGCGCATACGCTGCAAAAAGCTGGTTCATCGTGTCGGCATGGTCGCCGCGCGTCTTGCCCTCGCCAATCCCCTTATCCTTCAGACGCGACAGCGACGGAAGCACGTCGATCGGCGGCGTGATATTCTTGCGGTACAGCTCGCGTGAGAGGATGATCTGCCCCTCTGTGATGTAGCCCGTCAGGTCGGGAATCGGATGTGTCTTGTCGTCCTCCGGCATGGTCAGAATCGGAATCAGCGTCACGGAGCCGTCGTGGCCGCGCTTGCGCCCGGCGCGTTCGTACAGCGACGCAAGGTCGGTGTACATGTAGCCCGGGTACCCGCGCCGGCCCGGCACCTCTTTCCGCGCGGCGGATACCTCGCGCTGCGCCTCCGCGTAGTTGGTGATATCCGTAATGATGACGAGCACGTGCATGCCTTTTTCAAACGCCAGATACTCCGCCGCCGTCAGCGCCATGCGCGGCGTTGCAATACGCTCGATCGCCGGGTCGTTTGCCAGGTTGACAAACACCACGCTGCGGTCGATTGCGCCCGTTTTCGTAAAGTCGCTGATAAAGAAGTCAGCCTCCTCAAATGTAATGCCGACCGCCGCAAACACAACGGCAAAGTTCGACGCGTCGCCGAGCACCTTCGCCTGCCGCGCAATCTGCGCCGCAAGGTTTGCATGCGGGAGGCCGGAGCCGGAAAAGATCGGCAGCTTCTGCCCGCGTACCAGCGTATTCAGGCCGTCGATTGCGCTTACGCCCGTCTGGATAAACTCGTCCGGGTAGTCGCGCGCCGCCGGGTTGATCGGCTGGCCGTTGATGTCGAGCCGCTTTTCGGGGATGATTTCCGGGCCGCCGTCCATCGGCCGCCCCATCCCGTCAAAAATACGCCCGAGCATATCCGGCGATACGCCGAACTCAATCCCGCGGCCCAAAAAGCGCACCTTCGAGTTTGCGATGTTGATGCCGGCGGAGTTTTCAAACAGCTGTACCAAAGCGTTCGAGCCGTCGATCTCCAGCACGCGGCAGCGGCGGATTTCGCCGTTGGCCAGCTCAATCTCGCCAAGCTCCTCATACGTTACGCCCTCGACGCCGCGTACGAGCATCAGCGGGCCGGCAACCTCCTGTATGGTCCGGTATTCCTTTGGCATCTCACTCCACCTCCTTCACGGTAAGCCGCTGCATTTCCGTCTCGATCAGCTTTTCTACCTCTTCAAACACCTTTGCAACGTCCTTTTCCTCTGCATATTTCATACGCCCAATGCGCTCGCCGACCGGCAAATCCATGATCTGCCCAATCGTCGCGCCCGCGTCAAGCGCCTTGTTGCCCTCTGTATAATAGTCGATCATGACCTTGAGCATCCTATGCTGTTTGGTCAGCGACGAATACGTGTCGATCTCATGGAATGCGTTCTGGTGCAGGTAGTCCTCGCGCAGCATCTTCGCCGTTTCAAGTGTGAGGCGGTCTTTGTCCGACAGCGCGTCCACGCCGACGAGCTTTACGATTTCGTCAAGCTCCGCCTCCTCCTGCAAAATCCGCATCGCGTGGCTGCGCAAATCCTTAAAGTCGCTCGCCACATTTTTATCGAGCCAGTCGCTCAGCCGGTCGGTGTAGAGCGAGTAACTCGTCAGCCAGTTGATGGCCGGGAAGTGCCGGCGGTACGCCAGCGACGAATCCAATCCCCAGAACACTTTGACAATGCGCAGCGTCGCCTGCGATACCGGCTCGGATATGTCGCCGCCCGGCGGCGAAACCGCGCCAATCGCCGTCAACGCGCCCTCGCGTCCTTCGCTACCGAGTGCGACCACGCGCCCCGCGCGCTCATAAAACTGCGCCAGACGGCTCGCCAGATATGCAGGATATCCTTCCTCGCCCGGCATTTCCTCAAGCCGGCCTGACATTTCGCGCAGCGCCTCCGCCCAGCGGGACGTGGAGTCCGCCATGAGCGCTACGCTGTAGCCCATGTCGCGGAAATATTCCGCAATCGTGATACCCGTGTAAATACTTGCCTCACGCGCCGCAACCGGCATGTCGGACGTATTTGCAATCAGCACCGTCCGCTTCATCAGCGACTCGCCCGTGCGCGGGTCCTTGAGTTCCGGGAACTCCATCAAAACGTCGGTCATCTCGTTGCCGCGCTCGCCGCAGCCAATGTAGACCACGATATCCGCGTCGGCCCACTTCGCAAGCTGGTGCTGTACGACGGTTTTCCCACTCCCGAACGGGCCGGGAACCGCCGCAACGCCGCCCTTCGCCAATGGGAACAGCGTGTCGATGACGCGCTGGCCCGTAACGAGCGGCTCCGTTGGCGCAAGCTTTTTCTGGTACGGCCTCGCCACACGCACCGGCCACTTTTGCAGCATGGTGACGTTGTGCGTCTTGCCGTCCTTGTCGGTCAGCGTGCAGACCGTGTCCTCTACCTTAAACTTTCCCTGCTTTATTTCTGTAATGACGCCCGACATCCCGTAGGGAACCATAATCCGGTGCTCGACAACAACCGTCTCCTGTACGGTTCCGATGATATCGCCGGCCGTAACCGTATCGCCCTTTTTCTTTGTCGGGACAAACTCCCATTCCTTTTCACGGTCAATCGCCACAACCTCCACGCCGCGCGTGATGTTCGGCCCCATGAGGCGGTACATCTCCGCGAGCGGGCGCTGGATACCGTCGTACATGCGCTCAATCAGTCCCGGGCCAAGCTCTACGGAAAGCGGCGCGCCCGTCGACGTTACCGGCTCGCCCGGGCCGAGGCCCGCCGTCTCTTCGTAGACCTGTATGGACGCGCGGTCGCCATGGATTTCAATAATCTCGCCAATCAGGTGCTGGTCGGACACGCGCACTACGTCGAACATGTTCGCGTCGCGCATCCTCTCCGCAATGACGAGCGGCCCTGACACCTTTACGATATTGCCCTTGGTCATATCTTTCACCTGCTCTCAATTATTTGCATGCCCGCCCCATAGTGGGCGGCGCTTATTTTTCATTGTTAAACAGTATGTCCGCCCCGACCGCGCGCTCGACGCTCTTTTTCACGCCCGCCATGCCGATGCCAAGGCTGCCCGCTATCCCCGGAATCAGGATGATTGCCGGGAGCTCGCTGTCCTTATATTCGTCGATCACGTCCATCACATCCTGCGCGGCCTGCTCCGTGATATAGATCGCCGCGTAGCCTTCCGCCGCCGCGCGCCGAATCAGCTCCGCTGTCTGCTCTGCGCCTGAGGTCTCGAACACCGTCAGCCCCAGCGCCAAAAACCCCATGACCGAATCCTTGTCGCCGATTACGCCGATCTTATACATAGGCGATGTTCAACCTCCTTTTCAGCAGTTCGCCGTCCATACCGTTGTTCTTCCCAACTAAGATGATACGGAGCTGCCTGACCTCGTTTTCCTTTGCAAACAGGTACGCCACAAGCGGCTCTACGCCGAACGTCACACGCTTTGCGCTTTTCATATAGTCAATCAAATAGTCGCCGCACGCGGTCTCGAGCGCGGCCATCGCCTCTGCGCCGCCGTCAAGCGCCGCAGCATTATCGGTAAGCAGCCGCCCGTACCGGCTCCTGCCAAAGCTTTGCAGCACGGCCTCGCGCGGCTCCACCGCGCCGGACGCGAGCATGTCGATACTGACGCTGCCGCCCGGCAGCATGGCCTCCCGCGCAAACGCATACGGCTTGCCCATCTTACGGAGCCGGAGCATGGTGCGGAGATTGATCAGGTCGATCTGTGTCTGCACCAGCCCAATCACGAACGCGTTGCCCGTTTCCTCTGCAAACTGGAGCCGCTCTGCATAGCACGCGCGGTCGATAATCATATCTACGAACTGTACGTTTTTGTGCTTTGCAAACGAGGCCAGCGCCTCGTCCATCGCCTGCGCAAACGTGTCCGATACCTCTTTGCCCTTGCGCTCCCGCACGGCTTCCCGGAGCTTATCCAATCCGGCGCGGCAGCTCGGGTTCAGCAAGTAGTCAAGCTCTCTGCCCAAAAACTCCGCCTTGAGCAACACTTTTAAGTTATAATAGTCGTTTTCAATCCGGAATACGTCAAAGATTCGCGGGTCCGGCGCCATCGAATACACCAGCTCGTACGCGTCGCGCACCGCCGCCCTAAACGACGCCTCATAATCCTCCCCGCTCCGGTATCCCGCGTCATAAATCATGCGCAGCGCGTCGGAAACGGTCTTTGCCTCCGCAATCTGCATGATTTTGCCCCGGTCCAGCAGACTGCGCTCGACCGCATGGATCCGGCTTACGGAATACGCGTAGTCGATATCTTTTACCTTGCCCATCTGCCGCCACATCCTTAAAACAGTATTTTTACAACCTCAGCCGACAGCGCGTCCTTCTTCTGCCGCAAAAGCGCCTCAAACGTCGCATTAATTTCGACGTCGCCGCGCTTTAAAATAAATCCCGACGGGATATCGCGCGCCTCGTCCGACATGGTGACATTGCACGGAACCTGCTCCTTTGCGACCGTACGGTTCACATAGTAGAGAAAGTCCGGGCTAAGCCGCTTTTTGTCCGCTTCATTGATGATCACCGTTTCGTCGCCCGTTTCAATCAGGTTGACCATCAAATCCGTCATTAGCCTCTCAAACTGCGCATTGTCCATGTTTTGAATCTTATTTAGCGCGGCGGCAAACGCCTCCGAGAGCAGGTCCTGCCTGGCCTGAAGCAGGAGCTTTTTGGCCTCCATATGCGCCGACGAAACAATCCGCTGTTTGGTAAGCGCGGCCTCCTTTTCCCCTTCGGCAAGGCTTTTTTCCTTCTTTTCCGCCGCAGCCTCGTTCGCCGCAGCGACGATACGGCCCGCCTCCGCCTGTGCGCCGGAGGTGATTTCCCGCGCTTTTTCCTCTGCGTCTGCGATGATTTTTTCAATAATCTTTTCTGCGCCCACTTGTCTCCCTCCTATCGTACTGGTTTCGTATCCAGCCGCTTCATATTAGAGCTGGATGCCGCTTACCATAAGGATGGATGTAAGAAGCGCAAGTACGGCGTATGTTTCAACCATTGCCGCCAAAACGATACCCTTTGCAAGCTCCTCCGGCCGTTTTGCAATGATGTTAATGCCCGCAGCCGCAACCTTGCCCTGGTGAACGCCGGAAACAAGGCCCACGATCGCAACCGGCAGGCACGCCGACAGGATTGCCAGCCCCTGTGCTGAGGTCAGGTTCGCAAACGTAGACGGGTCGCCGCCCAGCAGGCCGACCTTCACCATAACTAAAAATGCAACCAGCAGGCCATAGATGCCCTGCGTGCCCGGCAGCGCCTGCAACAAAAGCGTCTGTCCGAACCGGTCCGGCTCCTCGCTCAATAGCCCTGCCGCCGCCTGCCCTACGATGCCTACGCCCTTTGCCGAGCCCATACCGGACAGGACAACCGCCAGCGCAGCGCCGAGCGCCGCAAGGAAACCGCCGTTGAAAAGAATTTCATACCACATACTATATCCTCCTTAAAATTATTAAGAATCTTTGTGTTTTCTTTTTTATGCGTCCTGCTGCGTAACTTCGACATACTTGCGCGGACGTATTAGCGGGCGGAACGCCTTGCCGCCGCTCTCGTAAAACTTCCCGAAAAATTCAACGTACTGCAACCGGCTCGAGTGGACGTACGCGCCGAGCGTATTGATCGCAATGTTAAACACATGCCCGATCACGAATACGACAAAGAACAGAATCCATCCGCCGATGCTGTTGCCGCCCATCGACCCCATCGTATTGATAACGCTTCCGACAACGCCGGTCGAAAGGCCGAGCGCGAGCAGGCGCGAGTAGGACAAAATGTCGCTCATATAGCTGACGATGTCGTAGAGCGAGCCAATCCCGCCAATCAGCTTGGCAAAGATGTTTTTCTTGGCGCGCCCCTGCGTCAGCACCAGGCCGGCCGCGCCTGCAATCGCAATCCACATGCCAATCTGCATGACTGGCGTGCCGGGCAGCACAAACCCCAGGCACAAAATCCCGAGCCCGCCGAGCACCAAATACCAGAAGCCCACGTCAAACACCGCGTCCCAGATATGCCCGCGCTTGATGAGCAGGTACGCCTTTGCGCCCATGCCGGCAAACAAGTGGAACAGCCCCAAAATCAGCGACAAAATCAACACCGAGATCGGGTCGGCCGACGGGTTCATCAGGCTTGGGATCACGATCTCTTTCCCTGTCGCCATCTTGTACAAAACCGGGATCGTATCGCCGAAATAGCCGCCGAAAATCACGCCCCACATCATCGTCGAGATACCGCCGATACAAATCAGCTTCATCAGTTTACCCGCCTGCCCCTGCGGGTTATACTTCCATACAATGAACGCCGTTGCCAGCGTCAGCACCAGCCCATAGCCCGCATCCGACACCATCATGCCGAAAAACAGGAAGAAAAACGGCGCCATCAGCTTGTTCGGGTCCATGGAGTGCGGCGCGGGAAGGCTGTACATCTCCGTCACCGACTCAAACGGCTGGATTACCTTCGGGTTACGCAAAAGGATTGGGTACGCTTCCTCCTCGGCCGGCGTAGCCAGCTCCGTTTCGCAAACGAATTTGCGCTCCAGCGTTTTTACAACTGCGTCCGCCGCCTCGGCGGGTACCCATCCTTTTAGCAGGATGGTGCGCTCCGTCCGCGCCAGCTTGGCATAGGCGGCCTCCTTTTCCACGCATTCGCTCAAATAGTCGTACAATATTTCGAGCCTTACCTTGTCCTTTGCCATTTCTTTTAAGCTGGAAACAATTTTCCCATACTCCGCCTCCAGCGCGGCAATCTGCCCTTCATACCGGCGGATCATTGCCTCCGGTACGTCGTCGCCGCTGACCGCAGCCGCTGTAAAGCCGAGCTGGGGCAAAAGGCGCAAAAGAGCCCCCTCCGACGCCTTATGGTACAGGACGGCGACATAGCGCGCATCCTTATCGTCGGAGACAGGCTCTATATCCGCAATGATACCAGCCTCGTCCAGCTTTGCCGCCGTGTCGGAAACATCCGCCAAAAGCGGCAGCGTACCGAGCATGACGCCCGTATGCTTTGTCCCGGTATACCCGGGCGAAAAGCCGAGCCCCGTCCAGTGGGACAGCGTATCGATCTCACCGCGCAAACGGTTCTCCTCTGAGCGGATTTCCCCCTGCCGGCGGACCGCCCCTGCGACCTCCTGCGCAAATGCAAGCGTCTGCTCCGTGTCGGACGCAATCTCGGCAAATAACGCCCTTGAAACCGAACGGCGCGGCGCGAACAAAACCTTTTTTGCGTCCACATGCGCCGCCAGGATGTCGATCGCTTCCCGGACAGTCTTGCGCTGCGCGTCATAGACGCTGATCGCCTCGTCGTTCGCCTGCTTGGACAACAGGCCCGCAAACTTACGCTCAATCTCCTCGCCGGTCATGTCCTCCACCTGCGTCACGCCCATATCCATCAGCGTTTCGATGACTTCTGCTTCGTCGTCGGACAGGGCGATGACCGACAATTTTTTCATGTTTACAATCGCCATCTACCCAACAATCCTTTCAATGATAAAGTCCGCCGCCTTATCCAGCTTGGGCCGCACGAGATAATCCATCGCGTCCGCCTCCTTTTTGGCTTCCGCAAGGATTTGTTCCTTCTCCCGCATTGCCTCGGCCTCCGCCGCGGCAATGCGCTTTTCCACTTCCTTCTGCGCAAGCGCGTCTACGCCAAGCTCCGCATCGTACGCCTCCTTGCCGGCCGTTTTGACAGTTTCGCGCGCCGACACTGACGCCTGCCGGATGATTTCGTTTGCCTTTGCTTCCGCATCCCGAATCTTTTCAATGACGTCCGTTTGCACGGTTCCGCTCCCCCCTTCCAAAGATAGATTGCTGGATTTATTTTTAAATACTTATTTAAAATCTGCCACTCTGTCAGAAATTATACCAAATTCGTATAAAAGTGCATTCACAATCCGCTCCGACGCGTTGCCGTCGCCGTATGGGTTCGCCGCGTGCGCCATCTTGTCGTACGCCGCCTTATCCTCCAGCAGCTCCTCCGCGAGCCGGATGATCGTATCTTTTTCCACGCCGGCAACCTTGACCGTACCGGCCTCGACCGCCTCCGGACGCTCCGTCTCATTGCGCAGCACGAGCACCGGCTTTGCCAGCGACGGCGCCTCCTCCTGCAAGCCGCCCGAGTCCGTCATGACCATGAAGCAGCGCGCCATCGCGTTGTGCAGGTCGTCGACGTTGACCGGGTCGATGAGCGCCACGCGGTCCAGCCC
>DVOF01000059.1 GCA_018713805.1 Candidatus Aphodoplasma excrementigallinarum
TCAGGATCGAGAACACGGCAATCGGGCGCGAAATGAACGTCATAAACAGCGCTATCGCAATCGCCGGGAGCAGCACCTGCGGGATCAACGATGGGAACGACAAAAGGCCGATAATAAAGAACAGCGCAATCTGCATGATCCATGTAAACCCGTCAAAAAAGTTGGCGAGCTCCGCCTTGTGGCGGATTTTGCTGTTGCCCAGCACAATGCCAGTGATATAGACGCTCAAATACCCGTTTCCGCCGACCAGGTCGGGGAGCGCATAGGCCACAAGCGCGATCCCAACCATGAATATCATATGCAGGGCGCTGTTGCCCAAACGGATCCGCTTGAGCAGGAATATGGCCGCAAAAGCCAGCCCAAACCCGAACACGATGCCGTACACAACCTGTGAAAAGATGAGATACCAATACGACTGGGTTTCGCCCGGCGCCATCAGGTTTAGAATGATGACAGTGAGCATATAGGCCGTCGGGTCATTGCTGCCGCTTTCGATCTCCAGCATGGAGGCAAGGCCGTATTTTAAGTTGAGCTTTTTGGAACGCAGGATGGAAAACACAGACGCCGCGTCTGTCGATGAGATGACCGCGCCGATTAAAAGCCCCTCGAGCAGTGTCATGCGCAGGACAAAGTGGCAGAACAGGCCTGTAAGCACGGCCGTTATGATAACGCCGAGTGACGAGAGCAGAAGCGCCTGCGGCGCGACGGGGCGCGCCACCTTCCAGTTTGTGCCAAAGCCGCCGTAAAACATGATGAAAATCAGTGCGACCGTACATATTTGATTTGTAATGTTATAATCAGAAAAATGGATTTTGAACAGCCCGTCGGAGCCGAACAGCATTCCGAGCATGATAAACACGAGCAAAGTCGGCACGCCGACCTTAGCGGAAAGCTTGTTGGATAGGATACAGACAATGAATACAATGCCGCACAATAGTAAAATCGGCGTCACGGGCATCACGCTCCTTTATTTGGATTTATAAATGATTTGTATCAGCGCCGGCCGCCCGCCGCCCTGCGGTCCGGTTCAGCCGTTCTGACATAAGCAGCATCAAAAGGGAAAACAACATCAGGTAGAGCGGGTACAGTCCAATCTGGACATGGGACGCAATCAGCCCAAATATTGGCGGCATAAAGGTCGAGCCGACATAGGCGCACGCCATCTGGATACCGATAACCGCCTGCGAGTTTTCCTTCCCGAAATTGAAAGGGGTGGAGTGGATAATCGCCGGATAGATCGGCGCGCAGCCAAACCCTATGATGATGAGGCCTGCCAGAGCAGGCAAATCTGTCCCAAGCGGCAGCAAAATCAGTGCCGCCCCGGCTAATGTCGTATAGATCCCAATGCGGATGAGCCATTTGTCGCCCAGCTTATCTGCAAAAAAACCGCAAAGAAAACGGCCAAACGTAATACCGAGAAAAAACAGCGACGCAAACTGCGCGGCAACGTCGGCGCCAATCCCGCGATACTGCACCAGATAGCTGCTCGCCCAAAGGCCCGCCGTCTGTTCGAGCGCACAGTAGGAAAAAAAGGTGACTAAAATATAGGGCACACCCTTGATCCGGAACACCTGCGGCAGGCTAAGCGTATTCGCCGGAACGGCAGTGGCGCCGCCCTCCGTCCCGCTGCGCTTCCACAGGGGCAAGCTGATAAAAAGCAAAGCAGTTAGCACTATCTGTACAATGGAAACCGACAAATAGCCGTTGTTCCAGCCGTAGCCGCCGGTCAGGCAATAGCTCATAATATAGGGGCTGACAGCTGCGCCAACGCCCCAAAAGCAATGGAGCCAGTTCATATGGCGCGAAGAATAGTGAAGCGCCACATAGTTGTTGAGTGCCGCGTCGACAGCACCGGCGCCAAGCCCGTATGGAACGGCCCACAAACACAGCGAAACAAACGAATTTGAAACTGAGAACCCAAAAAGCGCCGCAGCGGTCAAAAACACGCTGACAGCCGTTACAAGCCCGGCCCCAAACCTTCTGGTAAGCCGGTCGGAAAACAGGCTGGAGACAATTGTCCCGCCCGATATAATCATGGTAATAATCCCCATATACGAGACGGGAACACCGATATCCCCATGCATTACAGGCCATGCAGAGCCGAGCAGAGAGTCCGGCAAGCCTAAACTGATAAAAGCAATATAAATAATGGCAATCAGGCATGCGGACATGGGCTACACTCCATCTAATAATGATTTTTATACTATAATTCTATCATAAATTTTGTATAAAAATCAATCTTTTTTCGGGAATCTTCACATAATGTTTTTATTTATGGTTTGGCCTTCTGCTTTTATTTTGATAAAAAATCCGGCGCAAATACTTGCGCCGGACTGTGGCCAGTTATACCCGAACGATGTAATTCGGTTTCCGCTCTGCGGCCTCCCCGGCCGGAGCGGACGGATAGCCCAATGCAACGGCGCCAACACCGCGCAGGGTTTCTGGCAAATGCCATTCGCGCAGGAGCGCCTTCCCCTTTTCGCCGTCGAAAATTTCGCGTTCCCTGTGTACCCATACCGTGCCCAGCCCCAAAGCGTGCGCCGCAAGCATCATATTCTCGAGCACGCAGCTGCCGTCCTCGACAAAGGTATTTACAGCAGGGTCGGCCAGCACCAAAATGACAACAGGCGCGCCGTAATAGGGGTCGGTGCTGCTCCCCAATACTTCGGCGTTCAGGCGCGCTATCTCCTCCCGGTACTTTTTACTGGTAACGGCAATGATCGTCGGGGACTGCCTGCCGCGTCCGGTCGGCGCGTACGTGCCGGCTTCCAGCACGGCGTCCAACACCTCGTCCGGCACTGCGTCAGGCTTGTACGCCCTAACGCTCCGGCGGCTTTTCATCAGGGATAAAAATTCATTTTTCATGGCAAAACCCTCCATTTGGCGGACGTTCCCGCATGCCATAATAAAAAAGCCATACAGCTATCTTCGATAACTGTATGGCAAAAAGATAACATGTCCGGGAAATCCACTCATATTTTTTACAATAATCATTATATTTATTATATCACATCCTTTGCATTTGTCAAGGGAACGCCGTCCTCCAGCAAGGAATCTACAACTGCGGCAATGTCGGCATTGATACAGATCGACTGCCCCGCAATCTCTCTTGGGCATACCGCCTCCCCGAGATTCACGCAGGCATATATTGCCTTTGGATTCTGATATGTCTCCTGCCAGAAGGGATACTTGATGATGCCGGGGGTGTTATGTTTATTGCGCACCACTTTTAGCCTTGCCATTGCCAGCGCCTAAATCGCACCGGCTTCCATAAGCAGCTTAGTATTCCTTCGTATCTTGGGAGCTTTCAACGCTTCGCCGTCTTGGTCACCGACTTTGCCAATGAAGCGATAATAAATATCTACACGCATAATGATTTCACCGTCGATAACTTCTTTCTCATGGACAACGATCTTGTCAACCAATGTGTGGAGAAGTTCCTCAGTGACCTCGGTAATGTCGGTATAGGCTTCTACAAGTTCGGCAAATTTCCTTGCGTCTCGGTTTTGCTTCTTAAAGCCGTCCAGCAAACCTTGAAGTTCATAATATCTGTCTTTCAGCTTTTTAGTTTCAGCCTCATAATCAGCAGACATTGACAGATAGCGGTCATCGGAAATAATTCCAAACACTCGATCCTCGTAGAGCTT
>DVOF01000060.1 GCA_018713805.1 Candidatus Aphodoplasma excrementigallinarum
AACTTGTTCCGTTCATATGTACGACCATCGATAAAAATTTGCATATGTAAAAGGTGCCCGGATTCTTCACAGATATAACCGCCTTTAACCGTCTTAACAAATTCAGATGTTGGGATTCCGCCGTGTTTGATGAGCTGGCATAATGCAATTTCTCTTTCAAGTGATTCCCGAGTAAATTTTTCTTGCAATTCCTTTAAAAAGAAATTTTTGTTTTCATGAACAATTTTAAAGCAGTTTGCACTTCCTCTGCTCAATTTAGTTACTTGGGTCGGTAAAAAGCCATAATTGTTTAGAATAAAATTTGAAACATCATCCAGTTTTTCAAAAACACTATTTTCTACCGGCATCTCTTTTCGTCCTTTCTTTGAAAAATCATCGCTGAAGGTTGTTTTTGAGATTTGCGTTTAATGTTAGGGCTTGAAAAGGGTACCCCGACCAGCCGAACTATTGGATTTTTGATAGATAATGGTTGGACCTCGTCCAAAGTAATTCCGAAAAATTGCAAAAAGGCTATCGAAAAAGGGCTATAAAGCCCGCATAAAATTAAGGTTTGCAGCAAAAAACGGAACGCCAATTTTTATCGAAATTAGCGTTCCGTTTTGGCGGAGAAGGAGGGATTCGAACCCTCGAACCGCTTTTGACGGTTACACGATTTCCAATCGTGCGCGCTCGACCAGCTACGCGACTTCTCCAAAAAATCTGACTGACCAACGCTGACTATTATAGCATATGTAAATTTGTTTTGTCAATACTAAAAAAAGAATTCTGGCTGCAGCTGCCAATTCGCCGTTTAGCCTTGCGTTTTTCGACATTCTGTAGTATAATTCTTTTAATTGAAGCAATATTGGGGGGAATCGCTTGAATATACCAAATCTATTGACGACCCTGCGGTTGTGCCTGATGCCTGTGTTTCTGATTGTTTACTTTTCCCCGTTTGAAAATGCGAGGCTTTGGGCGATGGGGGTGTTGGTGCTTTCGTTTTTAACAGACGTACTTGACGGGTTCATTGCGCGGCATTTTAACCAGATCAGCAACCTTGGGAAAATCCTTGACCCGGTGGCGGATAAGGTCATGCAGATCACCGTTCTGCTCTGCCTTGCTTTTTCGAACCACGCCCTGATTTGGGTGGTCGTTTTTGTATTTGTGAAGGATGCAATATTGGGAATTGGCTCAATATACATGCACCGGCGCGGGATTGTTGCGCAGGCAAACTGGTTTGGCAAGGTTTCGTGCTTTGTGAGCGTACTATGTTCTCTCATTTTGATTATTCCATTTTCGGTGCCGTTGGCTGCGGAGGTTGTAATTGCTCTTGGCGCTGCCATCGTCGCGGTCAACCTGTGCGCGCTGGTTTCCTATGCCGTTGTGTTTTTCCGGACGGCGTTTAAAAGGCCAAAGGTCGAAAAGAATCCGAAAAGATGAAAAATTTGCAAAAAAGACTTGCCAATGAGGCGGAATTGTGATAAAATTAATTTTGCTTTGTTATAAGGTTAAATTTCGTCTGTGACGTCAGTTATAGGACAGAAGCTATAACATATAGGAGGTGTAGAGAAATGGCAAAGTGTGATCTGTGTGGCAAGGGCGTATCCTTTGGTATCAAAGTCAGCCACTCGCATAGGAGAAGCAACCGCATGTGGAAGCCGAATGTCCGGAAGGTAAAGGCTGTTGTAAACGGCACGAACAAGACGGTACATGTTTGCAGCAGGTGCCTCCGCTCGGGCAAGGTTGAAAGAGCGGTGTGAGCCGTATGGATTTTGATTTTGCATGTAAATAATCCGCACCCGTTTTTACGGATGCGGATTATTTTTTATGTCGCGGTATGCAACACCGCACGAGCCCGCCTTTGGATTCTGAAACGAAATTATGTTATGCGGTGCAGTGCTGTGCGAGCAATGCGGAGCATAAGGCGGCTGTTCTATGGACTATTCCGTCCCTCTTGTCGGATTGTATTGCCTGTGCAGAGATTAGTCGTTGCAGCAGCAGCAGATCACGATGAGGATAAGGATGATCCAGATGATCCAGTTGCAGTTGTCTTCACCGCAGCCATTGAAAAAGCAGCCCATAGATAAACCTCCTTTCGCACACGATTTTACCGTACAGTATGTACGGTGGGGAGGGGTTGTGCCCGCCCGCCAACTCTCGCCGCGGAGGGGGCGGCTGCCCGCGCTCCGTTTTGATTATTGTAATACCATAATATGAGCGGGGCGGAAATTGGTTACAGCGTACGGTGAAAAATACAGGCCCGGGCTTGGCTGTAATTTATAACGGCGAAAAAAGCAGCAAAAAAAGCGGGGCGCATGCGCCCCGCTTCCGTAATCAGCGGTCAATCTTTTACCGGGATTCCCTTTTTATACAAAATACCGAGCAACCTTCCACTCGGCTCAAACTTCAGCATATTGAGCTTCCCGTCCTGCATGAAAACGCAGATATAAGTATTGGAAGAAAAAAACGACTTCTTCGCATTATAGCGGGCCTGTGCCTTATACTGCTGCAAGGCCGGGCTGGTATGAAACGCAACCAGCTTAATCTGGTCAAGCTGGGGACGCGCGACCACCCACTCGTGATTGCCGAGCTTCGCCATAATAATCAGCTCTTCCCCCACAATAGAGTACGAATAGTCCGACAAAATGTTCCGGATCAGGATATACACGCCAACGCCGACGATAGCCAGCACGCCGAGCTGGAACAGGGAGCGGTAAGGCAGCTTATAGTATGTGATCGCCAAATCTGCGATACACGTCAGCAAAAGCGCCACGCCGACGATCCCAATCACGTAAAAAACCGTCTTTCCCACAGGTTTGACTGTCTCTTTATACATTTGTAAAGGCCTCCTATATCGAGCTAACGAAGCACATTATAATACATTTATTTCAGAAATACAAGAGTAATTTTATAGAATTTTGCGCTTTTTCCCCTTTCTTTTTTGGCAAAGGTGAAAAAACTATTGATTTATCCGCCCGGTTTGGCGTATAATATGGATATTATCCTGCACTGCGCGGAAAAGGAGTGTGTCTTATGGAACAGATTCTTGAGATTTTGGAAAAGGACAGCCGCATCACGCCGGAGCAAATCGCCGTGATGCTCGATAAAGACCCGGCCGCTGTGGCCGCCGCCATCAAAGCCTATGAGAAAGACGGCACGATCGTGGGGTACAAGACACTCGTAAACTGGGAAAAGACGATGAAGGAGTCGGTGACGGCGTTCATCGAGCTGAAGGTCACGCCCCAGTTCGGCGAGGGGTTCGACAAGATTGCGAAGAAAATTTACCAGCACGACTGCGTGCGGAGCATCTACCTGATGAGCGGCGGGTTCGACCTGGCGGTCACGGTGGAGGGGCGCACGCTCAAGGAGGTGGCGCTCTTCGTTTCCGAGCGGCTCGCGCCTATGGACAGCGTTATCAGCACGTCGACGCATTTCGTGCTCAAAAAGTACAAGGACTACGGGGTCGTATTCTCGCAGGAGCCTGAGGACGAAAGAAGGATGATAACGCTATGAGTACGTTTGACATACAGAAGATTCTGTCCCCGGTCGTGACGGGGATACCGCCGTCCGGCATCCGGAAGTTTTTCGACATTGTGAGCGAGATGAAGGACGCAATTTCGCTCGGGGTGGGGGAGCCGGACTTCGTCACGCCGACGCACATCCGCGAGGCGGGCATTGCCTCGCTCGAGGATGGGCACACGCACTACACCTCCAACTCCGGCCTGGCCGAGCTGCGGCGGGAAATTGCGGCATATATGAAACGGCGGTTTGAGCTTGAGTACGACGGCATGCACGAGGTACTGGTCAGCGTCGGCGGGAGCGAGGCGATCGACCTTGCGCTGCGCGCAATCCTCTGCCCGGGCGACGAGGTGCTCGTCCCGGAGCCGAGCTTTGTCTGCTACAAGCCGGACACGGTGCTGGCTGGCGGCGTTGCGGTGCCGCTGGAGACAAAGGAGGAGGACAACTTTGCCCTCACGCCCGAGACGCTGCGCGCAGCCATCACGCCGCGCACGAAGGCGCTTGTCCTGCCGTACCCGAACAACCCGACCGGCGGTATCATGACACGCGCGGAGGTTGAGGCCATCGCCGAGGTGCTCGAGGGGACAAACATCCTCGTTATTTCGGACGAGATTTACGCCGAGCTGACATACGGGGACGAGCGGCACTTCTCCATTGCGCGCATCCCGTCCATGCGGGAGCGCACGCTGATCGTGAGCGGCTTTTCGAAGGCGTATGCCATGACCGGCTGGCGGCTGGGCTATGCCTGCGGCCCGCAGGAGCTGATTGCCGCCATGACGAAAATACATCAATTTGCTATCATGAGCGCGCCGACCATGAGCCAGTACGCGGCCATCGCCGCCCTGCGCGACGGCGACGACGACATCGAGCGCATGAAGCGGGAGTACAACCGCCGGCGGCGGCTCATTGTCGACGGCTTCCGGCGCATGGGGCTGAGCTGCTTCGAGCCGTTGGGCGCGTTTTATGTGTTCCCGTGTATCAGGAACACGGGCTTTGGGTCGAACGAATTCTGCGAGCGCCTGCTCGAGGAGGAAAAGGTCGCGGTCGTGCCGGGCAACGCCTTTGGCGAGAGCGGCGAGGGGTTCGTCCGCTGCTCGTACGCCTACTCGGTCGAACAGATTACCGAGGCGCTGCGCCGCATTGAACGCTTTGTAAAACGGCATAAAGAAAACAGCCTGTGACAAACGTCGCAGGCTGTTTTCTTTCATAAATCATGGCTGCATACAGACGGGCGTCCGCGCGCGGGAAAGACAGCTTTACCGACGCCGCCGCCCATGCTGTATGCAGTGAAAAGAACACGAGCCCCGCCCGGTCTTAAACCAGCAGGGGACCCTTATGAACAGGATATACGACGCGCAGCTTACATGCGGACGCATATCCGCAGAGACAGCAGAGGGACAAAGGAGACCGGTTGCGTAAACTGAGAGCGTACCGGTTTGATACAAAAAACCCTCTGCTGCGCCTGCGGATAGGTGCCCACCAACAGTAATATAATAAAATACATCGTATCTTTTGTTGTTATTATATATTACTAT
>DVOF01000061.1 GCA_018713805.1 Candidatus Aphodoplasma excrementigallinarum
ATCTCTTCTTCCCCTTCCCTGGATGTCAAATTAAAAGTCCGCCAACCATGTTTCTTTTGATATGATTATACAATTCCGGCAAAAATTTGTCAACAATCTGCGTCGGCTTGTGGCTTTCGGTATATAAAAAACAGGGCGCGATATCCGCGCCCTGTTTTGGATTTTATTTTATTTTTTCTCGGTAAAGACGATTTCCGTCAGCGAGTTCCACATATTTACGGTGTTTCCGTCTCCCAAGAACTTCACATACCGGGCCTTTACGCCCTTCATGTCATAGGCCTCCAGCTCAAGCGTCGTACCGCTTGTCGTCTGCTGGTCGATGACGCGCGTCCAGTTCTCGCCGTCCTCGGAAACATCGAGCGAGAAGGTATATACCCGCTCATGCCCGTTGTGGAAGGCCAGGTACGCCTTGTCAAGCGTCTTGACACTGCCCAGGTCATACGTACCCCACGCCCAGTTTTGCGTGCCTTCCACGGCCCACCGGGTCGACAAATCACCGTCTATGCTCTGCTCAATCCGGTTCTCGTCCGAATCGTTCTGGTACAGCTCATAGATGGGGAGCGCATTCGGGATATCGTGCTGCGGCGGATAGTAGATATTGCCGTTTTCATCCACCTGCCCAATAATTTTCGACGGATTGGAAACATACACCGTCTGTGCGAACCCGTCCCAGTCTACCTTACAATTGAGCGTTTCCGCAATGAACCGCACAGGTACGAGTGTTCTGTCCTTGAGCTGCATAGCGGGAACGTCGAGCGTAACTTCTTTTCCATCCACCAACGCAGTCGTGTTGTCAATCGAAAGCTGAATTGTCCGGCCATCCTTGTTTGCCGTCACCGTGCGGGTCGCCTCGTCCCAATCCACCGTTGCGCCGAGCTTTTCAAAGATGACGCGCATGGGCACGAGCGTCCGGTCGTTCACCAGCGTGGGCGCAACGTCTGTATAGACAAACTTATTCGCGATACGAAGCGTAATGCCCTCGTCCGCCCTCGGGGCCGGCTCCGGGAACTGCTTATCCGCCGCCGCGTCCATGTATGTGATCGTGTAGGCGCCAGCCTCGCCCTCAAAGTTGAGCAGGCCGCCCTCCTCGCTCGCAACAGCCGTCGCAACCTCTGCGCCGTCCCGTATCACGCGGTAGGTGCCGGCCCCGACGTCCGCTACCATGATCTTGTACGTGCCTTCGCCGCTGAAGCTGAATGTAATGTCATCCTTCGTCCTGCCCTTTTCGAGCGAAAACAGCGCCACGCGGTCTGCAATCTGCGCGCCCACATGTGTGTCCGTTTCAATCAGCGTTGTCGGAAGTGCGGGCGTATCCGGCTCTGCGTCGCCCATTTGCAGCACGTTTAGGAAGTAGTCCTGTTTCTCCGCTGTTTTCGGCGATACTTCAATCCGCCAGCCGTCGGACTCATGTGCCTTTGTCATGTCAAGCTGCGTTCCGGCCGGATAATTCTTATCCACGACCCACGCCTCCTGGCCCGGGCCGCCGATTATATTGATTTCTGTATTGTCCGCCTTTGGCAGAAGTGTGTCAACGGTCATTTTCCCGTTATACCCGTTTTCAGTATTGCGGAACACTGTCCGGTTACCGTCGACCTCCGGCTCCGTCGGCCCATGCAGCAGCCATGCCTTTTTAAAGTCCTTATTCGAGGAACGCACGCGGTCAAACACAATCAATGCAGCCGGATTTGTATCGTTCTTCAAATCGAGGAACAGGAAGCTACGCTCATAATCCTCCATCTTGGAAGAATTATATGCCTTTGTAATATCGCCCTTCAGGTACGAATAGTCCGGCTCGAGCTGGTCGGGACCAAACTCATGTCCTTCGACCTTACCTGTTTCGTTGCCGCCGTTTTTGAAGAAGTCGATATGCGATTGCTCGCTTCCGCCCTCTTTGACCTCCTGGCCGCCGTCGTTCGTCTGCATGTTGTAGTAGCCGCCCGTTTCATTCGGGTCGTATACCGTAATCGTGTTGTGCGCAATGCTGCGCTTGTTGTAAGCCAAATCCTGGTCAGTACCGTAGCCCTCATACCGGCCGGAATCATTCGCCAAAATGCCCTTGTAGTAGAGCTGGAAGCTCCCCGCATCCAGATGGTGATGGTTCGCAAACCAAATCTCATTGATTTTCATATACGCCATCGCAACAGGCGATTCCATGCCGTCGTCCCAGCCCGTACGGGCAATCATTGCACCCTGCGGCGAGCCGAAGTACTTCGTCTGCGGCAGCTCGGAAAGCGGCCTGCCCCACAAATCCGGGTCGTTGAAGATCAAAAATTCCACCGGGCTCATATTCCCGTGCCCATAAGCAAACGTGCTCAGGTACGGGTTCGACCGCATGGCCTCCTGCTTCAGATACGGATCCTGATAATAGTTGCCCGCCAGCATCATAATGCGCTTTAAATCGTTGGAATATGCGCCGATTTCACTCCCGTTTGTCGTTGCATCGCCGTCACGCATAAGCTGCCCGTCCGGACGGCGCAAATACAGGAACCAGTAGGCCGTATACTGCTGGTCGTCGCCAAAAATCCGCTCCTGTCCGAGCGTATCGAAAATCCACGTCGCATTAAAGTCCCACTGCCCGCGGTAGCTGCCGTAGCCGCTCCCCTGGTGGAACATATGTGACGGATAGGTAAACTTTCTTGCAGGCACATAGTCAGCCAAAAACCGTCCAACTACAACATTGTAAATATCCGGCCGCTCGTCGTAGACCGCAATTGCAAACGAATTCAAGTCGCGGAGGATCTGCGCCTCGCTCCCGTGGCTCGTCACCGACCCCTGCTTCACCGGGGGCCAGCCAACCTCGACGCCGCCCTGTATCAGTTCGATTACCTGGTTAATCATGTTGCTCTTGTCGTTTTCTGACAAAAGCGGATAACACCAGTCGTACACCTCGGAGAGCGTAAAAATCGCATGGCCGCCGTTGCGGGTATAGTTGTCGTTGTTCGGGTCGATCAGTACGAGCGTATCCATGTAATTCTGGATGGCTTCGATCGCCTTTCTGCCATACTCCTCATTACCTTCAGTCACATAGTTGAACGCCCACGCCTCGATCGTGCCGAGCGACTGGTTGTTGACGTTCATCGTGCCGGGCTGCGGCGCGGGAAGGATACCGTCCTGGATATCCATCTCCAGCATTTCCCGGTATCTGCGCCATGCCTCCTCGTTCTGCATCTTTGTTGCATTCTCTAATATGGTTGGAATGTCATCCTTTGTAAAATACAGGCGCGGATGCTCCGGCGGCGGTGTAAACCCCGGCTTCGGATACAGCGTCTCGTCGAGCTTTGTCGCGTCAAATTCCTCTATTTGCGCATCGACCCCGACCGGCTTTTTGTCCTGCCCGTGCAGCAGCATAAACTGGTCTACCCTAAAATACCCTGTCGCTGCGCGCAGGCGCACATTCACCGTATCGCCCGCCTTTATTCCTGTAATCGGCACAAGCTTGCGCCACTCATATGCGTTCTCCGGTGCATTGAGCGCCACAACTTTATAGGCCTCGTTGTTGATGGAAACCGCCATCGACTTGTTCGGCGTCGTCGGCTTCGCATAAACCCAGAGGACATACGCGCCGTCCTGGTCAGCCTTGAAATTGAACGCAATCTGCGCCGGGTCAGTTTCAGCCGGTTTTGTGCCGTGGTCGCCGTCAATGTTGAGCGCCTTCTGGCCGGATGCGTCGTTGTCGGACACTTCAGTAAAGCCGGATATGACTGTAGCCTCCTCTGCCTCGAACAGAGCAGTACCATCTTCCAATCCAATGGTTTCTACCAGGCCAGCCGGCGCCACGCTTGGGCGCGGGGTCGCCCCCGCAATCCCAAGCTGATAATCGTCCGGTACATAAGACGTGTCATTCGTAATGATAAAGCGGTCAAGTACAATCTTGTTGCACTGTCTGCGGCGTATTTTTACAGAAACCTCTTCCCCGTCCGACGCCGCCGTTACCGTCGCCAGCTTCATCCATTTCGGCTGCTCCGGAGACGCTTCCAGCATCTTGATATCGTATTTACCGCCCTGTACAGACAAAAATACGTTCTGCCCGGACATGTTTGCCGTCTCAGCCGTATGGCGCATCCAAATCGTGTATGTGCCCGCCTTGTCTGCCGTAAAGCTCAAATCCAGATGCGCCGGGTCGTCTGCCGCAGGCTCTGTCTTGTCCTCACTCTTTACCGCCAGGCCTTCTGAATTCGAAAACATTTCGTTTTTCGTCACTTCCAGAAAATCTTTGTCAAAGTCCAGATCCTCGGCTTCTACATCCAAAAAGCCGTCCTTTGTCGCCAGTTCCGTCGCTGCAACAACTACCAGATTCGTCCCCAACGAACCAAAAAGCATCGCAATGGCCAGAATACCGCAAAGCATCTTCTTCACAAGCCTGCCCCCTTTTTTATTGCAAGACTTCTATCACCTCTTACTCGGAAAGCGTAAGGTTTTCTACCCAGAAGCTGCCCATAACGCCAACCTCAGTCGATAAAATCATATCGCCGATATTGTCGATCTCCACAGCGCCTGTCCGGAACGCGAAGTTCTCTGCAACCAGCTCTTCTTCCCCTCCGGTCGGCCATGTCGGCGTCATCCATACGCTGTATGTCTTTTTCGACGCATCCATCTCTACCTTGAAGTGGAAGCGGAAGTTTGGCGCAAATTCATAGCCGGAATATACATAGTTGGAGCCATTGCGAATATTGATTTTACCGCCCGAGCACTGGATCAAAACATTCGTATTGCCCCAGATACGATCCGTCGCCCCCTGTTCGTCAAACATCAAAACGCCGTTGAATGCGCTGTCCGTGTCCGGGCCAAACACCAGGTCGAACTCCGCTGTAACTTTACCTGTGTATTTTTTGCCAAGGTCAAAGTACGACTCGTCTGCAAACACGTCGCCCAGCGACTCAGACGATTCGTAAGCCCCCTCCGGCGGCTCGGTAATCCCTTCATATGGATCAACCACAAGCGTCGGCTTCTGCGCTATTGTGATATCCTCGTTCTGCATGCTGTGGAAGTTCACCCACAAATCCTTGCTCATCATATAGCCCTGGCCAACAAACGAAGATTCATACTCAACGCTGCTTGCGCTGCCGTTTGAGTAACCCTGATAGCCCTGCTGCATCTTGAAGATCATGTCCGTATTGCCGACATACATCCTTGTGTCATAGAACTGCTGGCTCTCGCTCTGCGAATCCCAGCCGCCAAACATCTTGAGGTTTGCCAGTACCGGCATGATTACCATAAAGCTGTCATAGCAGTAGCCCGCTTTGCTGCGGATACCGTAGCCGTCGCTTGCCGCGAACTCAAACATCATACCTTCATAGCCCAGCATCGGGGAACTTTCGCCCGTTACGATGTAGCAGTCTGCGCCAAAGCCGTTTACAACCGTGCCCTTGTACGTCGCGTCGAGCAGCTTTTCATAGATTCCATCAATGTCGTCGAGGCCGAGACCCATATATTTGAACGGAATCTTGACGCCCTTGCCCGTGCCGGCCGGGTCGCCCGCCTGCTGGTCGTTGATGCCCTGGTTCCCGATTAGGACTGCCTCGCCGCCGTTTTCCATCAAATCCTTGCCAGCAGCCGACCACGCGCCGATAATGTTCGTGAAGCCGTACTCTTCCAGCTTCGCCATATATTCGTCATAATCGAAGGAAGTATAAATCTCATTCAGCTCGTCAGAGCCAAAATACAGTGCAGCCATCAGAACTGTCGGCAGATACGAATGCCGGTGGTTCGGGTTCCACGTTTTGCCGAAGTTGCCCTTCAGGTCCGGGCCGGTAGCGTAATCATTTTCGTCGTTGTAGCCCCAGTTACCCGCAATAGCAAGGCACTTCTCCAACAGCTCAATCCGGTCGATTTCATCCTGCGTCAGCTCGTCATAAATCACCGGCGTATTCTTTACCAGCAGAAGCGCCGCCGACACAACGCTGTGCGACCAGAAGCAGCTCGTCGAGCAAAGCGGCTCGTTCCCGCCCGCAATCAGGCTGCGCAGCAGTGTCAGAGCCGCATCTTTTGCAAGCGTCCCGTCGGACGCCGCAATCGTTTCGTCCGTCCGCGCAGCAAGCGTCAGGTAATAGAGCGCGTTTGCCGCGCCGGAGCTTGCCTCCTGGTTGGTAAGCGAATAATTAAACTGCTTGAGGTTGCACGCATAGTCGATTACACTCTGCGTAAAGTGCGGCGCCACTGCATAATTAAGCGCCAACTCCCCTGTTTTCAAATAGCCGAGCATACTCTCCACCAATCTGCCATCCGCTTCCGCGTCAATTACTGTGTCTTTGTCCGTAATGAGAATTAAACCGCGGTCGTCCCAGAATACGTTTTTATCGAGCGATTCCGAAATCGCGCGCAGCGGGAGCATCGTCCGGTCGTGCATGGTTTCCGCGGCAACATCGAGTGTGATCGGCGTGCCATTCACATTCATTTCAGCCTGCCCAAGCACAATCGAAATATTCTTGCCGTCGAGCGCTACGCTTGCCGTCGACGACGCCTCATCCCAGCCTACCTCCGCGCCGAAGCTCTCTGCAATAAAGCGGATCGGTACCAGCGTGCGGTCGTTCACCGTCGTTGCAACGACTGCCGCATTGTCCGGGTCGATCATGGTAAGCGTGTTGTTTGCATACGCATTCGCCGTGTCGAGCAGCAGCGCAACGCCGCCCTCCATCTTCTCAAGGCTGTTCTCCACGTAGGGGTACTCTCCCTTCGATTCTGCCTTGATTACCGGCGCATCGCCGATATTTGCGCCGCTGAGCCCAAAGTCGCTGTCATCCGGCGTATAGACCGTGCCGTCGTCCGCATTCTTCCCAATCGCAAAGCAGTCGACTGTGAACCAGCCGCTCGCCTGAAACAGCTTGATCGTTACCGCTTCGCCCGCCGTCGCGTTGAACGCCGCGATGCCAGCCCAATGGTAAACGCCGTTTTCACCCTTCAATTTTACTTCGGTATACTCCGAATCACCGAGCGCATACCACATGCCCTTGTTCGGGGAAGTCGGCTTTACGCGCGTCCAAAGTGCATAAACGCCGTCCTCCTCCGGAACGAAGGTAAACTCCAGTGCGCCGGCATCCGACTGCGCCGGCGTGGTGAGATGGTCGTTGACGATCGTAACGCTCTCCCCACCAGAAGCAGACGAGTCTGCCCCAGCTGTCGCATCCGCGCTGTTAATTGCTACATCCTCTGCTTCGATGAAAGCAACGCCGCCCTTCTGTGTCATTTCCGGAGCAGGCCCGGACGGATCCGACGACGGCTTCGGCGTAGCGCCCGCTATACCAAGCGTCCCGTCGTCCGGAACGTAGCTTGCATCGTTCGTGAAAATAAACCGGTCTAAAACGATCTCCTGTTTTTGCCTGCGGCGGATTTTAACAGAGATTTCTTCCCCGTCCGACGCAGCCGTAACAGTCGCCAGCTTCATCCATTTAGGCTGGGTCGGCGTAGCTTCCAGCATCTTGATGTCGTATTTGCCGCCCTGCACGGACAAAAATACGTTCTGGCCGGACATATTCGCCGTTTCAGCCGTATGGCGCATCCAAATCGTGTATGTACCCGCCTTGTCCGCGATAAAGCTCAAATCAAGATGCGCCGGGTCGTCCGCCGCCGGCTCCGTCTTATCCTCGCTCAATACCGCAAGGCCCTTGGAATTTGAATAAAGATCGCCTTCCTTTACCTCAAGATATTCTTTATCAAACTCCAAATCCTCGGCTTCCACGTCCAGAAAGCCGTCTTTTGTTTGCAGCCCCGTCGCTGCGGCAGACACAAACTCAAAGCTCGTACAGCCGAGCAGCATCGTAACTGTCAGCACAATGCATAAAAACCGTCTCATAATTGTACCTCCCAATAAAATATTCTGTACAAATTCAGTATACCACCTCCCTCCTGTTCTTGCAAGATAAATTG
>DVOF01000062.1 GCA_018713805.1 Candidatus Aphodoplasma excrementigallinarum
CTCGGAGATGTGTATAAGAGACAGGTCGATCTCCGCGTCGCGGCCAATCACCTTGTCAACAAGCCCCTGCGCCGCCTTTGCGCTCAGGTTCAGCCCGTATGTTTCCAACATTTTTTTCTTTTTCTTTTTAAACCGCGTCGCCGTTTTCGTCTGCTTTGGCTCCGCGCCGGGCCGTCCGTCCGTGCCGCCGCTTTCCGCTTCCTTTTCTTTTTGCTCGCCGCCGAACCGGTCGAACATTTTCCCAAGCAGGTTCATGGTCTGCGGCGCGCTCTCCGACGCGTTCTCCATCTCCTGTTCCAGCTCCTCCGGTATATCGCCGTTTTCAATGCCCTGCATCATCGAGTTGAGCTCGTCGCTGATGGCGTCAATGTCGCTGTCGTCAATTCCCATCTGCCCGACAAACTGCTCGATCGGCGCAATCCCCATGGATTTTGCGCAGGAAAGGCACAGCCCTTCGTTCGTCTGCTTATCGCCCTCTAATTTTGTAATAAATATAACCGCAACGTTTTTATGGCATTTACTGCAAAGCATCCTGTTCCCTTCTTTCCGCATGTACCGCATCTATTCCGATTCTGTTTATAATTCCTTATTCTAATGCTATGTTAGCATGTTTGATTATAGCACACGCAGGGACAAACGCAAAGCGTTTTCACGTTTAATTCACAAAAAATTTAATATTATGCTATTTTTGTTGACTTTTATGTGTGATACAGGTAAAATAGGGGTACAGTTAATTATAAAATGGGGTGCATTTGATGAAGCATACGGTAAAAAAAATACTTAGCACATTACTCCTTCTGTTCGTGTTTGCAGGCGCGCTTGCCGGCTGCAGCGGCGGGAAGCAGACGACCGTGTCGGTCAGGATCACTTCCCCTGATTCGACGATTGTTGATACAACGGTAACCGTTACGGACGACAGCCCGACTGCTTCCAAAGCGATTATACAGGCTTGTCAGGCGGATAAGATTGCTTATACCGTGACGGACGGCCTGTTCGACGGGTTTGGCGGACTTACGTCAACCAAGGAAGAAGGGTGGCTGTTCTATGTAAACGGTGTTCTGTCGCAAACGGGCGCGGAAACGACGGCTGTTCAGGAGGGCGATTTGGTCGAGTTCCGGTACGAGAATTATACCCAGGCATTCAGCAGCGAGCCGCAGGCGGACGTGTTTGGCAGCTGGCGCTCGGAAACGGAAGCTGATGGGTCGACTGCATTTTTGGAGCTTACTGACGAGGACGCAAGCTTTACGTATATAGACAGCGAGCGTACGGTCACCAGTTACACCGGAACCTATAACATCATGAATGACGAAATCACCATCAACGACCTTGCGTCGAACTCCCCGGTTAAGATTCCGTTTGAGATACAGGGAAGCAACCTGGTCATCACCTACAACGCAAAAGCGATCACATTGACCAAACAGGCGGAGGCCGAATAAGGAAAAGGCAGATCATAGTATAAAAGGGCTGTACGAAAAGCGTACAGCCCTTTTACCGCATTTTGCGCGGTATATGCTAATAGGCGAAGGTAAGCTATATCACTTTATGCGCATCAATTTATAAGATTATTAACTTCTTATAAAGGTGTTATTGAAGATATGCCTGTATATGTGCTATAATTTATATGTATTCATTGCGGAAGGGGTCTGTATTAAGCTCCAGAAAGGAAGGTCGATATGTGTAACAAACTTTACAAGAGAGGCATCAGCGTATTCCTTGCCCTGTTGCTGATTCTGCCGGCAGTTTCCTCTAATATTGGAACAATTGCGGCGCCGGCGTCAGACTCAGCTTCAGACGTGGTGGTGCTTGATGAGAAATTTGACTATACCCTCGATAAAAATCTTCTGATTACGCCAAGACGCGACAAGGACAACACGACGCTCATAAACGAAAATATTGGCACGGAAGAAAAGCCGGAGTACCGTTACGGCCTTTGGTATGACGAGAGTACAAAAGGCAATGCGAAAAATAAAAGTATGACAAACTACAACTGGAGCGGTACCTACGAGCCGGATGACCATAACGTAGAGGCCAGAGCGGTTGTCGACCCGACAGACATAAGGGATATCCCCGACGAACAAAAGAACCTTGTGGGCAGGCTTACTCCGCCGGAGTGTCCGTATAGCGGCGTTACCCTGCAAAAAATCCTGCCGGAGCCACTTAACAATGAAACGGGTTGGCTGATAATAACAGGCAAAATTATGGCTCCGATTCCGACCACCGATAACACTGACCCTGTGCTCAACATCGGTATTACAAACGCGGAGGGCAGAACCCGCAATCTCGTAAGTTTTAACAACCGTACAAACGGGTCAAACGCGGGCAGTATCAGAACAAACAATAACGGCACCGACATTGGCATATTCCGCCGCGATAACAACTGGATCCGCTTTACCGTTGCAGTAAAAGCAAATGAGACGGATATGACGCAGTCACCCATTTACTTTATGGCGAGCGGCAACGACAATATTGCCACGACCTATAACGGCGAAGGCGTTTCGAACTTGAAGGTTACAGACAAGGTGATGAACCTGTCGCCCGCCGCCTTTAATACCGCTGACAATGGGACGCTTATTACAGAGAACGCTGCAATTACAATAAAATGCGCTGGAAATTCTGAAAACCCATCAAATCCGAGCGTATATTTGGACGACTTAAAGATCTATTACCCGGGCGCTCTTACCATGGCGGTAACAGGCAGCGAAATTTCGCCGGCAGAACCAATCGCCGTTAAGTTTAGCCATAACGTAGATATAAGCACAGTTACAGCGGATAACATCAAACTGGCAAAGGCGTCCGACCCCACAACCTACATAGACGCGGCAGTTTCGATCGACCCGCTTGACGGGGAAAACTTTACTGTGACCCCGGCTGCGCCGCTCGAGTACGGTACGGAATATATCATTACGGCAAATTCGTCCGTTGTTGATATTATAGGCGGCACGGTAAGCGGCGGCGCGTCGTTTACAACCGAGCGCACACCGTATTCTGCAATCCAGGAACTTCACATAAACGAGCCTGCCAATTTGGAACAGGACAGCCAGGCGATCGAATCGGTAAGCTTTACGGCAAGTACCGTCCCAGCTGATAATGTGGACACAAGCCTGATTGAGTGGTATGTAAACGGTGAAAAGCAGGATACCACAGGTACTGCATTCACCTTTACGCCGCCGGCGGGGCTTGGCAGCTATGTGATTTATGCGCAGGTGAAAGACACCGCTATAAAGAGCGAAGAACGTACCATATCGGTAACGGGAATCGGCTTCAGCGCCATTAACTCGCTTACGATCAACCGCCCGTCCAACCTCTCACAGACGTTGGATGGCTCGCAGACGCCCATTGTATTCACAGTGGAAACCGACCCGGAAACAAATGTGGACGTAAGCCTGATTGAATGGTACGTGGACGATACGCTCCAGACGTCCGCCACCGGCAACACGGAGTTCACCTATACGCCCAGTGAGGCAGGCACATATGAAGTGTATGCAAGGGTATCCGGGACAGACGTGGTTTCGGAAACGCGCACGATCCGCTTAAAAGCGCCTGTGCTGGCGGATATCCCCGTTATGTGGGAAACGTTTGACTATGATTTGGGACGCGATTTTGAAACAGACCTCCCCTCCATCTGGTCAAAGATACAAAATACAGGGACAAACGACGAATACAGGGCTTCGGGCAGTATTCTTGTTGAGACGGACCCGGAAAATCCAAACAACAAAGCGCTTGGAATCCTACCGCCGAACGGACCGTGGATGAGTTACCGCTTAACCGCAACGCTGCCGCAGGCATTTGAGTCCACCGGCACGGTAACGCCTTTGGTTGTGTCCGGCCTTGCGAAAGTGCCGCGCGGCACGGCGAACGCCCCGGGTCTCAGTATAAACATGCTGGGCTATAATGCGCAGGGACGTGCTACCGGGCTTGTAAGTATTACCGGAGGTTCTACCGGCGGGATTACATGCGGAGGCAAAACCGTAGCCTACCGGAAGGATAACGGCTGGGTGCGTTATACCGCACTGATAACGCCCAACCCGGAGGATTTGTCCAAGAGCACGATCAAATGCATGCTGTCGGGCGACGGGAACATCTCCGCCACGAACGGCGGCGAAAGCGCGTATATTACAACGCAGGAATATACAATCGATTTGAGCAATATCCCCACCATCCTTGAAGGCGCGCCCGAACTCCGATATGAGAGCGGATATAGCGGCACGGTGGGTGACCGCAATGAGGTTTATGTCGACAATATCCATATCTACTATCCCCGGAGCCTTACTGCGGAGATAAAAGAGTATGCCGATGATATGCTGGTCGACGACCCCATTGTGATAGACTTTAACCATAACGTGGACCCAAACACGCTCACGGACGGGAATATCACGCTGAGAAACGCGGAAACGATGGAACCGGTTGAAAAGGCAATCAGCTTTGACCCGCTCAATGTCTACAGCGTTACGCTGACGCCGAATGCGCCGCTTGAGCACGATACCGAATACATTGTAGAATTCTCTTCTGCTGTGACGGATATCGCCGGGTTTACGATTACAGACCCAGTGACCTTTACGACGCAGGAGGACAGAGGCTCCCTTGCGATACGTTTGAGCAGCAACGAGCTTACCCTGCCGGAGGAGACGGTGTACTCCGACCTCAAAGTGTTCGTAAACGATGTGGAAGCGGACGCTTCGCAGTATACAGTTGACGTCGGCAACCCGGCCGTAGCGGATTGGGTGGATGGTCAAATCGTTACCGGCATACCGGGGGACGCCGTATTCACGTTCCGCTGCCCGGCTGACCGCAGCAAGACGACGCTTACAGTCCATGTCGAGGCTGCGCCGTATGTCCCGCCTACGCCGGTGCCTGACGACCCGGTACGGTATGTAACGATCCCCAGCGAGACAATAGACGGAGAGCCTCTCTACGCAAACAACGGCGTTGCTGAAACATGGGATTATGTCACCGGTACGCCACCGATCGTAATGCAGGACCCGGCGCCGAGCCTTGACGAAAACAATACAGTTTTGGCCGTCCGCAACGGTACGCGCCCGACGCTCGTGTCAAAGATGCTCACAACTGACGCAAACAGCACGTATGTCTATGAGACAAAGATGAAGATTCTCGAGGATGCCCACGATTTCCAAATCAGCATGGGCGACATGCCGCTTATTTCGATTCGGGATAATGACGACACAAGCAAGAAAATCCTGTTCGGCAACAGCGCTGACAATGCCGGGTATACGCTGCCTGTGGATGAATGGTTTGTATTTAAAGCGGTGCTCAACTTAGACGAGGGCAAAAAGATTGTAAAAGCAAGCTATTACATTGATGGTGTCGAGCAGTATCAGGAAGGCCAGGAGCCAACAGAGCCATACTCCAGCGCGGATAAGTTTTCCTATAAGAACACCGCCACGGGCATGGGAGAAGTGGTACGGCTGGAAGACACCCAGGTATACAAAACGATCTGGCTGTCGGGTGTACGCGCACAGATAGAAGAACTCAAAATTGACGACGAGGAGTTTGACAGCGCAAGCCAGGTTACCCGTCCGGGTACGGGCAAAATCCGCATTCGAGTTGCAAACGGCACACGCGATTCTATTTCGCCCGTTATTGCCGTAGCGGTATATGAAGGCAATATGCTCGCAAGCATTTCAACGAGTGACGGCGCGACCGCAATTGCGCCGGGTGCAGAAGAAGACGTAACAATGGAAATCACCATTCCAGACGGTCTGGTTGGAGAAACCATGCAGGTCATGATATTCGACAGCCTGGAAAATATACGCCCGCTGCTTACTACGCCGCTCACAAAGGAAGTCAATACCGGCGGCAGGCTGTATCTGGAAGCGGTGTATGGAGATAATATGATCCTCCAGCGCAACAAACCCATTAATATCTCCGGTACAGCGCCCACAGGCACAACAGTCACGGTCAGCTTCGCTGGAAAAGAAACCTCAGCAATGGCGGAGGGCAACCGTTTTACCGTGATGTTGCCGGAGGAGGAAGGCTCGTTTGAGAACCGCACGCTCACGGTAACCGCGGAAGGCGACGGTTTCTCCGAAACCAAAACCATCAATAACGTACAGGTCGGCGACGTATATTACGCTTCCGGGCAGTCGAATATGGACTGGCAGATGAGCAACACCAACTACGGCGACCAGACAATTCCGGATAATGTCCGGTACATGAAAGTGGCGTATACCATTACGGCCGGCGAGCGCGTCGACAGGCATAACGCTACTGGCGGAGCGATAACGGAGGAATGGAAAGAATTAAATGACTCTACAAAAGGCGGTTGCTCCGCAGTCATGTTCTTTACAGCGCAAAAGCTGAGAAATGAAGGCGTAGACGTGCCGATTGGTATCGTAGACTGCTCGTTGGGCGGTACTTCGATTTCCAGATGGGTCGGAGAAGATGTATACCTCAACGAACCCGGGTATATCAGCGAGGGCTTCCGGGATGAGTACTACGGCGAGGATCCCGCAGACGGGAGGCGTGTAGGCTGCCTGTACTACAACATGTTCAAATCGGTTTCTACCTTTACCTATAAAGGAGCTGTGTGGTATCAGGGCGAACACGATTATGGCAGAGAATATGAAAAGCTCCTCGAACCAATGATCAACTCCTACCGGGAACTTCCGGGCTGGGAGGATGTGCCGTGGTTTATCATCCAGTTGCCCGGCCATACCAGCGTGTTCCGCTCCATCCGCTACCGTCAGGATTACGCGGTGCAGCAGCTTGGCGGGGAAGCAAATGGTATCTATGAGATTATTACCAGTGACACGGGTGATAGAATTGGGGAAACCAACCCGAACATCCATCCTTCTAACAAAGATGTAGTGGGTGACAGAATCGCCCGCATGATGCTGGCAAAGCTGTACGGCGTTGACGATATCCCCTATTCGGGACCGCGCTACAAGGGTATGACCATATCCGGCAACACCGTTACGCTTACGTTTGACTATGTTAACGACGGCGTTCACGGCGGATTGTGCAGTATGAACGAAGACGGGTCACTGCCTGAGTTTGAGCTGGCTCCAGCGTCAGGTTCCGGAGCAGGTACCTTTGTACCGGCCACGGCCAAAATCGTCGGGGATACGGTAGAACTTACTGCCGAAGGCGTGGACAACCCGGCATATGTGCGCTATGGCAACCGCGGCGAAGCGGTCCGCAGTTTGGCGACCAACTCGGATGGCGTAATATTGCCATTGGCAGTATTCCGCACTGACGGAAAGCTGAACTAAAAAAGCGCATGAAAGAAAAGTAAAAATAAAAAAGGCTGTGACAAATTGTCACAGCCTTTTTGTATATCTTCAGTTTTCCACCGCAAACACGATTTCATACTCGCCCTTTTCCAACTCGGCAAGGTGCGTACCATCCACAGTAATCTCGATCTCCCGCGTCTCCCCCGCGGCGAGCGGCGCCTTTCCAATCCCAATCAGACGGTAGCGCTCGCGGCTCTCGCCGCAAACCTTTTTCAAAAATACGCACACCGTATCCGTGCCGTCAACAGTCCCGGTGTTCTTCACCGAAACGCGCACCCGCTGCGCCGCCGCGTCTACATGCAGCAGCGTATGTGCAAAGCTCGTATAGCTCAGCCCATACCCGAATGGATAGAGCGCGCTGCCGCCAAAGTATTTGTAGGTGCGATTCTCCATGTTATAGTCCTCAAACGGCGGCAAATCCTTTGTGCTGCGGTAAAAGGTAACCGGAAGCCGCCCCTGCGGGTTGACTCTGCCAAACAGCACGTCCGCAAGCGCAGCGCCCCCCTCCGCACCAGGGTAGAAGCATTGCACTACCGCGTCGCACGCTTCGTCCGCGCGCGACAGGTTTACGCAGCTTCCGCTCACATTCACAAATATAACCGGTTTTCCCGTTTTTAAAATCTCTTCCAGAAGCGCCTTCTGCGAATCCGGCAGCTCGATATCCGGCTTGTCACCCGAGTAATCGCCGTTGAAGCCGTCGCCCTCCTCGCCTTCCATACCGGGGTTTAAGCCCATGCAGAGGATGACCGCGTCGCTCTTCTGCGCGGCGATGATTGCCTCGCGCATGGGATGTTCCGCCCAGTCGTGGAGCGTCGAGTCGTAGATATGGCACCCTTTTGCATAATATACCTGTCCGTCAAACGCGTCCTGTATTCCACGCAGAAGCGTGCTGTATCGCGATGGCGTACCGTTATAGTTGCCCAGCAGAACCGATACATCGTCCGCGTTCGGGCCGATAATGGCAAGCGTCTTAATCTCATCGGAAAGCGGCAATACGCCGTTATTTTTGAGCAATACCATGCTTTCCTGCGCCATTTTGCGGTTGAGCGCACGGTGCTTCTCGCACTCAATCACCTCGTACGGGATTGCGTCGTATTCACAGTCACTGTCGAACATGCCGAGCCGCAGCCGCGCCTCAAACAGCCGCTCTACCGCCTCGGTCACCGTATCCTCGTCGAGCAGGCCCGCCGCCACCGCAGTCATCAAATGCGCGTATGCGCTGCCGCAGTTAAGCGCGCAGCCGTTATTTACCGCAAGCGCCGCGCTCTCCGCCTCCGTCTGCGTCAGCTTGTGGTTTTTATTGATATCGCAAATCGCGCCGCAGTCCGACACAACATAGCCGTCAAAGCCAAACTCGCCGTATAAAATATCCTTCAGCAGCGTCTTCGACGCGCAGCACGCCTCACCGTTCACCCGGTTGTACGCGCCCATGACGGCGGACGGGTCGGCATGCTCGATACAGTAGCGGAACGCAGAAAGATACGTCTCATACAAATCGTACTCCGACACCTGCGCGTCAAAGCTGTGGCGTTCCTTCTCCGGCCCACTGTGTACCGCATAGTGCTTGATCGTCGCGTCGGTCTTGCGGTATTTGCCTTCGCCCTGCAAGCCCTTGATAAACGCACAGCCCATCTGCCCGGTCAGGTACGGGTCCTCGCCGTACGTTTCGTGCCCGCGCCCCCAACGCGGGTCGCGGAAGATGTTAATATTCGGGCTCCAACAGGTCAGCCCCTGATAAATCAGCGTATCGCCGAATTTTTTATACTCGTTGTATTTCGCCCGCACCTCATCCGAGATCGCCGTCGCCACCTCGTGCATCAGCTCCGTGTCAAAGCTCGCCGCCATACCGATCGCCTGCGGGAACACCGTCGCCATGCCGGAGCGTGCCGCGCCGTGCAGACACTCGTTCCACCAGTTATATGCCGGGATACCAAGCCGCTCGATAGCCGGCGCATCATACTTCATCTGCGAAAGCTTTTCCGCCAGCGTCATCTTTGCGACCAGTTCCTTAGCCCTTGTTTTAAAGTCCATTGTCCTCCCCCTTTACAGTTCCAGCTTGGAAAGCGCCTGATACGACGCTTTTATCGTTTCATACAGCGAATCATAAAAAGCGTAAACCTTGCGGTACTTTTCCGTGTTTTCCGCCACAGGCAGAATCTCCTCTTTTATTTCTACAATCCGGTCACATCCCGCCGCGACGCTTGGGTATATCCCCGCGCCTACTCCAGCCAAAATCGCCGCGCCGAGCGCAACGCCCTCGTTTGCGCGCAGTGTCTGTACCTTACAACCATATACGTCGGCTATCATCTGCCGCCAAAGGCCGCTTGCCGCACCGCCTCCGCAGACCGTCGTTTCACCGATTGGGCCAATTACGCCTTCAATAATGCGCTGGCAATCCTTCAGCGAATAGGACACGCCCTCCAGCACCGCGCGAATCAGGTGCGCGCGCGTATGCATTCCTGAAAGGCCGAAGAATACGCCGCGCGCGTCAGCGTCGAGGTGCGGCGTACGCTCCCCCATCAGATATGGCAGATAGAGCAGTTTTTCCGCGCCAATCGGCGTCTGCTCCGCCAGCGCGTCCATCTCGCGATAGCTCAGCTCCGGGCAAATATTCTGCCGCAGCCAGCTCAGCGACAGGCCCGCCGCCTGCGTCACGCCCATTACGTGCCATTGCCCCGGCACTGCGCAGCAAAAAGTATGGATCCGCCCCGCCGGGTCGGCTGCCATGCGGGATGTATGCGCGTATACAACGCCGCTCGTCCCAATGGTTGTAAACGACTTCCCGTCGCGGATACAGCCCGTCCCGACTGCCGCCGCCGCATTGTCGCCCGCACCGGCCACAACAGGCGTTCCGGCGCACAGCCCGGTCAGCCGCGCCGCGTCCTCCGTCACCATACCCGTCACCTCCGGGCTTTCGTAAACCTTTGCGAGCAGGGCACGGTCAATGTCAAGCGCCTTCAGCATTTCCTCCGACCAGCAGCGGTTTGCTACGTCGAGTAACTGCATGCCGCTTGCGTCCGATACGTCGGTCGCAAACTCCCCCGTCAGCCGGTAGCGGACGTAGTCCTTTGGCAGCAGGATATGCGCGCATTTTTCGTAATTCTCCGGCTCGTAGTTGCGCACCCATAAAATTTTGGAGGCGGTAAAGCCCGTGAGCGCGGGGTTTGCCGTCAAGGTAAGAAGCCGCTCCGCGCCGACCGTTTCCGTTATCCGGCGGCATTCGTCCGCCGTACGCTGGTCGCACCACAGAATGCTCCGCCGAACCGGCGCGCCCGCCTCGTCCAGCATCACAAGGCCGTGCATCTGCCCACCCAGGCCGACCGCCGCAATGCTGGCGGCGTCTATGCCGTGCAGCACCTCGCGTATGCCTGTGACCGCCGCGTTCCACCAGTCCTCCGCGTCCTGCTCCGCCCAGCCGTTCTGCGGCTGATAGACCGGATAGGCCGGCGTTGCAGACGCAACTGCACGCCCGTCCAAGTCGAACAGCGCGACCTTCATCTGCGACGTGCCGACGTCAATTCCAAGTATGTATTTCATCGTGTATCCTCCATATTGCCCGGCTCAGAAATTGCCGAACATAATCTGGTTGAGCACCGACTCTAAATATTCCTGCTTTCCGCTCGTGAGCGGCTTCACCTCGCCCATGCGGAGCGCATACTCCGACAACGATTCCAGCGTCGCCTTGCCGGAAACGATGTCGAGCCCAATCCCGCTTTTATAGCTCGCGTACCGCTCCCGCACAAACTCGTCGAGCCGTCCGTCCGCCTCAATCTTCGCTGCAATGAGCAGCCCCAGCGCAAACGAATCCATTCCCGCGATATACGACAGGAAGATATCCTCCAGCGTCATGGAGGCGCGCCGCGCCTTTGCGTCAAAGTTCAGCCCGCCGTTCGTAAAGCCGCCCGCCTTCAGCACCTCGTACATGCACAGCGCGGTTTCGTATACGTTCGTCGGGAACTGGTCCGTGTCCCAGCCGAGCAGCATGTCGCCCTGGTTCGCGTCAATCGAGCCAAACGCGCCGTTGATGCGCGCATAGCGCAGCTCATGTGCAAACGTATGCCCCGCAAGCGTCGCATGATTTGCCTCGATATTGAGCTTAAAGTCTTTATCCAGCCCATACTTGCGCAGAAATGCCAGCACGGCTGCCGCGTCAAAATCATACTGGTGCTTCGTCGGCTCCTTCGGCTTCGGCTCAATGTAAAAGTCGCCTGTAAAGCCGTGCGCGCGCGCATACTCGACCGCCATACGCAGTAGGCGCGCCATGTTGTCCAGCTCCAGCTCCATGTTCGTATTAAGCAGCGTTTCATAGCCTTCCCGGCCGCCCCAGAACACATACCCGCTACCGCCAAGCTCGATCGTGATGTCGATCGCCTTTTTCACCTGCGCCGCCGCATAGGCGAACACGTCCGCTTCACAGGACGTCGCCGCGCCGTGGGCATAGCGCGGATGGTTAAAGCAGTTCGCCGTCCCCCATAAAAGCTTTTTATCGTACTGACGCATCAATTCTTTAAGCAGGCTCACAATTTCGTCCAGGTTCTCATTGCACGCGCCAATCGTTGCCCCTTCCGGCGCAATATCGCGGTCATGGAAGCAGAAGTAGTCGATGTCCAGCTTATCCATGATTTCAAAGGCGGCGTGCGCCTTGTTTTTGTACAAATCCATCGCGCTCTCCGCCGTTCCGAAGCTTTTGTCCATTGTGCCGCGCCCGAACATGTCCGTCCCGTCCGCGCACAGCGTGTGCCAGTACGACATGGCAAACTTCAAGTGCTCCCGCATGCTTTTCCCATTGATGAGCCGTCCGGCGTCATAGTATTTAAACGACAATGGGTTTTTCGACCCCGGCCCCTCGTAGCGGATTTTCGGTATCTGTTTCAGCTCCATATTATTTCATCCTTTCCTATAATTTTTCTCAAACTTAAACTGTTCTTCCAAGCGCAAAAGCGCTGCTTTTGCGTTTATTATACCATATGTACAAGCCGTTTCGGCTTGTTACACACAGGTTCAAGAAACATAACGGAGCAAAAGCCGAAAGGCTTTTGAACCTAAGTTGTGTTTATTATACCACATACGCAAGGCGCAGAATGTGCCGCAGCGGTGCGGTTCAATGTTCTCCAAGGCGGTTTCGCCTTGTGAGGTTATTATACCATACCGCATAGCAAAAGCAACGAATTTTCTTGTTTGCTTTTGGACAAAAATTGCGCTTTTCAAATTTTCCCTTACCCCCTGTACAAGGAATCTGAATTATGGTAAAATAAAAGTATTAGTACATAAGAAAATCTATGTTTGGAGGGATTCGGATGGAACCATCAAAGGTATATTTTACATCCATGCATACGCATTTAAACGAAGGGCTTCCGGCCAAATTGCAGCGTCTGATCAAAACGGCCGGGATTGGGAACATCAACTTTAAAGACCAATACACGGCGATCAAACTCCATTTCGGCGAGCCGGGCAACCTTGCCTTCCTGCGCCCCAACTATGCCGCCGCGGTGGCGGACGTTGTACGCGAGCTTGGCGGGAGGCCGTTTCTGACCGACTGCAATACGCTGTATGTCGGCGGGCGCAAAAACGCGCTCGACCATATCGAGTCCGCGTATAAAAACGGGTTCACCCCCTATACGACCGGCTGCCACGTCATCATCGCCGACGGCCTGAAGGGGACGGATGAAACGCATATTCCCGTCGAAGGCGGCGAGTATGTCAAAGAGGCAAAAATTGGCCACGCCATAGCGGACGCGGATATTATTATTTCGCTCAACCACTTTAAAGGGCACGAAAATGCCGGCATGGGCGGCGCGCTCAAAAACCTCGGCATGGGCTGCGGCTCACGCGCCGGTAAGATGGAAATGCACAGCGCCGGCACGCCAGTCGTGGACCAGTCGCTCTGTATCGGCTGCGGGCGGTGCCACAACATCTGCGCCCACGACGCTGCGACTGTGACGGATAGAAAAGCGTCGATCGACCCGGATAAATGCGTCGGGTGCGGGCGGTGTATCGGCGTCTGTCCCGTTGACGCCGTACAGCCGCAGTACGACGAGGCGTTTGACGTGATGAACAAAAAGATTGCGGAATATACAAAGGCGGTCCTCGCCGGGAAGCCGCACTTCCACATTTCGCTCGTCATTGACGTGTCGCCCTACTGCGACTGCCACGCGGAAAACGACATCCCACTCGTTCCCGACGTTGGGATGTTCGCCTCCTTTGACCCCGTTGCGCTCGACCTTGCCTGCGCAGACGCGGTCAACCGCCAGCCCGTCATGCAGGGCAGCATGCTCGACCACGGGGAGCAGCATGCTGCGCACGGCGACCACTTTACCGCCGCATTTCCGGACACAAACTGGCGTGTCTGCACCGACCACGCCGCGAAAATCGGAATCGGCAGCACGGAATACGAACTGATTGAAGTAAAATAAAAGGAGTGTATGCAATGAGACCGACCCAGCACACCCAAACCCTGAAACTATGTACCGGCGCGCTTCTGCTCGCGGCGGGTATCCTGCTCCCGCAGGTCTTCCATATGATCGGCGGACAGGCTATGGGCGGTATCCTTCTGCCCATGCATTTGCCCGTATTCATCGCCGGGCTGCTGCTTGGGCCGTTTTACGGCTGTGCCATCGGGATAATCACGCCGCTGATCAGCTTTTTTGTCACCGGGATGCCCCCGGCCGGGAAACTCCCGTTCATGCTGATTGAGCTTTTGACCTATGGCCTGGCGGCCGGCCTGCTGCGCAAACGAAATATTAATATTTATGTAAGCCTGATCCTATCACAGATTGCAGGCCGCGTGGCGAATGCGCTTGCGCTCGTTTTTGCCACCTATGTACTCCAGCTAAACGTCCCGGCCGTTATCACCGTCGGGACGGCGGTCGTAACAGGGATTCCTGGGCTGATTCTCCAGCTCGTCCTCGTTCCCGCAGTCGTAATCCTGATAGAAAGGGTGCTGCACCTTGGAAACAAACCTGCAAACCTGTAAAGATATCTTGTTAGAAAACAATCATTTAACGTGTGTTGTGAAAAGCGGCAATACCATCCTGCGCTCCGAGGCGCGCGGCATTGCGCCGCTGCTCGGCTGGATTGCGACGGACAAACACGCGCTTCGCGGCGCAGCCATCGCCGACAAAGTGGTCGGCAAGGCCGCCGCCATGCTGATGGTTTACGGCGGGGCGGCGCGGGTCTACGCCGCTGTAATCAGCGAGCCTGCGGCGGACTGCTTTGAAAAAAATGGGGTCGCGTATACGTATGACCGCAAAGTGGACCACATCGTCAACCGCGCGGGCGACGGCATGTGCCCGATGGAGCAATGCTGTCTTGCGATCGATTCTCCCGATGAGGCGTACCGCGCGCTTAAGCAAAAGCTTGCCGATATGAAAAAGAAGGGATAAAAAAGAGGCGTTTCCGCCTCTTTTTTTATCCTTCATCTAACATTCCCGTTTCTATCACTTCTCCTGTTGCATTATCTACATAGGCATAGACAACCGGCCCAACCAAATTATCTATATATAGTTTTACATACCAAGCATCTTCTCTATACCTATGATCCGCAATATAACGCATATCACTTTTATAT
>DVOF01000002.1 GCA_018713805.1 Candidatus Aphodoplasma excrementigallinarum
GCATGGCGCTTCCCGTAGCGCCATGCCCCGTTGCATATATGACTCCTTTCCCTCTGCTGGTTATCACTTTTGCCACAAATGAACCGTCAGCCGATGTAATGTAGTAGGTAGTGCAAACCACCCTTTATACAGTACATCCCAAAAAGAAATTTGACTGCCGTTGCGGAAGGGTGTATAATAATAGCGTAAAGTGCTGAATTATACGCCTTTTTTGCGCACTTGCACAAGAGGAGGACGGAAATGTTTTACTATATATCGGGCACGCTTGCCCATAAGGAGGACGGCTTTGCCGTGATAGACGCGGGCGGCGTGGGGTACAAGCTTTTAACGTCGCTGGGCAGCCTGGACCGGCTTGGCGCAGTGGGCAGCGACGCGAAAATGTATACGCACCTGTATGTCCGCGAGGGGGTTTTCGACCTGTATGGGTTTGCCAGCCAGGAGGAACTGGGCATGTTTTTGCTCCTGACAGGCGTATCCGGCGTGGGGCCGAAGGCGGCGCTCGCCGTACTGGGCGTTTTATCGCCTGCCGCGCTCTCGCTCGCGGTCGTGTCGGGCGATACGAAGTCGATCACACGCGCCAACGGCGTAGGGCCGAAGGTGGCGCAGCGCATTGTGATGGAGCTGAAGGACAAGATTAAAAATGAGGATATGATTCCGGCGGATTTGGCGGCGGAGAGCGCCGGCGGCGGGGCCTTCGTGGCGTCGAATGAGGCGGTGGAGGCGCTGTGCGTGCTGGGCTACAGCGCATTTGAGGCGAAGCAGGCCCTCGCCGGGATTGACATGTCGCAGGATTTGGAGCTGATTATCCGCGACGCGCTGAAAAAACTGATGAAGTAGAGGTTGGATAGATGAACTTTGACGATAACTTGGACAACCGGCTCGTTACGAGTGAGTTTACGACGGACGACGAGACGGAAACGAGCCTGCGCCCGCGTACGCTGGACGAATATGTCGGGCAGGAGAAGGCAAAACAGACCCTTTCGATTTACATAGAGGCGGCGCGCGGGCGCAAAGAGGCGCTCGACCACGTGCTGCTCTATGGCCCGCCGGGGCTGGGCAAGACGACGCTTGCCGCCATCATTGCAAACGAGATGGGCGTCAGCATCCGCATCACGAGCGGCCCGGCAATAGAGAAGGCGGGCGACCTGGCGGCGATTCTGACGAATTTGTCGGAGCACGACATTTTGTTTATAGACGAGATACACCGCCTGAGCCGGAGCGTGGAGGAGGTGCTCTACCCGGCGATGGAGGACTATGCGCTCGACATTATCATCGGCAAGGGGCCGAGCGCGCGGTCGCTGCGCATTGATTTGCCGAAGTTTACGCTCATCGGCGCGACGACGCGGGCGGGGCTTTTGACCGCGCCTTTGCGCGACCGTTTCGGCGTCATCAGCCGGTTGGAGATGTATACGCCGCAGGAGCTGGTCAAGATTGTGACGCGCAGCGCGTCCATCCTCGGCATTGCCATTACGCCGGACGGCGCGATGCAGATTGCGTCGCGTTCGCGCGGGACGCCGCGTATTGCGAACCGGTTTTTGAAGCGTGTGCGCGACTTTGCGCAGGTGCGCGCGGACGGCACGATTACAAAAGAGGTCGCCGACGCTGCGCTCAACATGTTAGAGGTGGACGAGCTTGGGCTCGATATGGTGGATCGTCGAATGCTGATGGCGATTGTGAAGAATTTTGGCGGCGGGCCGGTCGGGCTTGACACGCTGGCGGCCTCGATTGGTGAAGAAGCGAACACGATCGAGGACGTATACGAACCGTATTTGTTACAGCTCGGGTTTTTGAACCGCACGCCGCGCGGGCGCGTGCTTACGCCGCTGGCGTACGAGCATTTGAAGATTCCGTACAATCCGGGCCGGGACAATGGCACGGCAGACGGCCAGCTCAGCATGGACGATACGCAGCAATAAGAAATTGGATTTGTTTGGGAGGGGCATATGAAAAAAATAACGGCTGTCATCACACTCTTTTTTTTGATATGCCTGAATCTAACCGGCACGGCGGACGCCGCGCGCGTGTTTCAGGCGCAGCTTACCTATGACGGCGCGGTACACGACTATACCGGGGCGTACTTTACCGTTTTGGTGAATGGGCAGGAGGTCACCTCCCCCATCCCGCCGGTCGTGCTCGAGAGCGGACGCTCGATCGTGGCGGTGCGGGAGATTTTTGAGTCGCTCGGCGCACAGGTGCTCTGGGCGCCGGGGAGCCCGAGCCGGGTCTATATCACCTATGACGGAGACATCGTGTCGCTGACCATCGACGAGCGCATTGCGCTGGTGAATGGGCAGCGCGTGGAGATGGAGGTCCCGGCAAAGATCATTGCATACAACGACATTGGAAAGACGATGGTCCCGGTGCGGTTTGTGGCGGAAACGCTTGGTATGGAGGTCGGCTTTGACGGGTCGACGGACACCATCTCGATTCATACGCCCGCGCAGCCGGCGACGCCGACCCCTACCCCGACGGTTACGCCAACGCCGACACCAACCTCAACGCCAACGCCGACCCCGGAGGTAAAGGCGGTGGAATCTCTGAACGCGTCGCTCGACGGCAATACGCTGACGGCGGTGCTGGCGCTGTCAGCGCCGCTCGACACGTACAATACCATGACGCTTGACGGGCCGAACCGCGTCGTGCTCGACCTTGCAGGCTTTTCTGCCGCGGCGCTGAGCGCGAGTTACCCGGCGGGCGGCAACACGGAACGTATCCGTACCGGGGACTTTGAGGGCAATGCGCGGATCGTGTTTGATGTTACAAATATACCGGAATATGATGTTACCGTATCGGACGACAGGCAGACCGTCACGGTGACGCTGACGGCGGAAAATTCGCCGGTCAACCCGCCGGCGGCAAGCGGGCCGAAGATTGTGATCGACGCGGGGCACGGCGGGAGCGACCCAGGTGCGATCGGCTACAACGACGACGGCTCAGTCGCCTTACAGGAGAAGGACGCAACACTCCCGATCGCGAACCGGCTGTATGAGATCTTACGTGAAAACGGCGTGGACGCGTACTACACGCGCAACACGGACGTTTACGTGACGCTGGCGGAGCGGGCGGAGTTTGCCAATAATATCGGCGCGTCGCTGTTTGTGAGCGTACACTGCAACGCCTTTACGACTACGGACGTGCAGGGCTCTCTTGTCATGCACCATACGTCGAAGGATACGTCGGCGTACGGCGTGTCGGGGCAGGATTTGGCGAATAATATTTTGAAGTATCTGCCCGACGCGCTCGGGACGCAGAACCGCGGGCGCATGGATGGCAGCGCTATGTATGTTATCCGCAAAGTGGACATGCCGTCGGTCATTGTGGAAACGGCGTTTATTACAAACCCTTCCGACCGGGCAAAGCTTGCCGACCCCGCCATGCAGGAGGCTGCGGCGCAGGCGATTGCGCAGGGGATACTCGATACGATTCCGTATCTTACGAAATAAAGAACAGAGAAGGACAAGATGCTTATGTGGAAAAAACTACTGGCGGTCGGCCTGCTTCTGACGGTGTTTGGCGGGGCATGCTCCGCGCTGGCTTACGAGGTGCCGGCCAACATCAAGGTAGGGCTGGCTTTTGGCAATGCGGCCGTGGACTCGTTTTCTGCAACAGTAAACGGCAATATCCGGATCGGGCATGTATACGACCATGATTTTTATCCGCAGATGGTGATCAGTGGGGCGGACGTGGTGGTGGAAAAGGGCGGCGGCGCGTACCTGCGCAGCGCCAATACATATGATACGCTCGAACAGGCGATTATGAAAGCAAGGGAGCTGCGCGAAGCGGGCGTATATGCGTATGGCGGCTATATCGACGGGGTAAACTATGTACTGACGGGGCTTTACGGCTCAGTGGAGGAGGCGGCCGCCTCTGTGGGCGATTTGGCGTTCACAGGCCTGTCGTTTACGCCGGTGAGCCTTGACACAAAGGCTGTCATGGTCAGCGCGGCGGGCTACAATGTCGTATTTCGCCACGACAGCGAGATTTTTGCTTTTGGCAGCGCAAACGGCGGAACGGTCAGCGTGCTGGGCGGTAATTATTACGGCTATATTATGGCAGACCGTGTCCATGCGAGCGGTATTGCGGTGGTGAACCTCGTATCAACAGACGACTATGTGGCGTGCGTCGTGGGGAGCGAGATGTATGCATCGTGGCCGATTGAGGCGCTCAAGGCACAGGCGGTCATTGCGCGCACGTATGCCATGACGGTGTCGAGCTACGATAATTACGGGATCGACGTGACGGACGATACGCGCACGCAGGCATATAACGGGACGTCGGCGGAAACGGACGCCACGCGGCGGGCCGCGACGGAAACGTCGGGCAAGGTTGTGCTCTATCATGGCGCGCCGGCGCAGACGTTTTTCGGCTCGAGCAGCGGCGGCAGGACGGCGGACGTATATTCGGCCTGGGGCGGCGGACAAGGGCTCGACTACTTGCAGAGTGTGGACGACCCCTACGAGGACCCGAGCGTCTCGACCTGGAGCGTGACGTACACGGCGGACGAAGTAACACAAATGCTTGCAGACGCGGGCGTCAACATCGGGCGCGTAACGAACATTGTAGTCGAGGAGCGCGGCGAACGGGATGAGCGCGTGCGCAGGCTGCGCTTTGACGGCACAGAGGGGTCGCATACAGTCACGTTTGAGACTTGCCGTACGATTCTGGGGCTGAAGAGCCAGTATTATTATATCCGTGAGGAAAGCAGCGGTACGGCAGCGTCTGCGCCTGTGCTGACAGCGGACGGTACGGCTGCCGTTACGCTAAACGGCGCGGCCGTGCTTGGCGAAAGCTCTACCGCAGTCATAAGCAGCGGTGTGACGGTGCTTGGCAGCAGCGGCAGTACGTACATTGACGCCGCGCCGGCAAGCACGCAGCACGACAGCTTCACCTTTGACGGGCGCGGGTACGGGCACGGCATTGGCCTGAGCCAGTACGGCGCGAAAGGCATGGCGGAGGCTGGGTATACATACGACCAGATTTTGGCGCACTATTATGTGGGTACGACATTATCGAACTGATTTGAAGGATTGAACAGGGAAAACAATTGGGGGCAGGACGTTGAAAAGACAGGATTTTTACTACGATTTACCGCAGGAGCTGATTGCGCAGACGCCGCTGAAAGACCGGAGCGCGTCGAGGCTCATGCTGCTTGACCGGAAGAAGCAGACGATCGCACACGATACGTTTAAACATATTGCAGACTATCTGCACCCCGGCGACTGCCTCGTTTTAAACGATACGCGCGTCATCCCGGCGCGGCTCTACGGCCGGCGAAGGGACACCGGCGGCGCGATCGAATTTTTGCTCTTACATAAACGCGCGCTCGACGAGTGGGAGGTCATCCTCAAGCCCGGGCGGCGGGCAAAGGTCGGGACGGTGTTTGAGTTTGGCGGCGGCGACGCGCCGCTTCTGACGGCGGAGATCAGGGAAATCGTCAACGACGGCAACCGCATTGTGAAGTTTACGTATGAGGGCGTGTTTGAGGAGGTGCTCGACCGCCTCGGCGAGATGCCCCTGCCGCACTATATCACAGAGAAATTGGAGGATAAAGAGCGGTACCAGACGGTTTACTCGAAGCACAAGGGCTCGGCGGCCGCGCCGACGGCGGGGCTGCATTTTACCGAAGAATTGCTGGAGCAAATCCGTGCAAAGGGCGTAAAAACCGTTTTTGTGACGCTGCATGTCGGGCTTGGCACGTTCCGTCCGGTCAAGGCGGACGAGATTACGGAGCATAAGATGCACAGCGAGTTCTATGTGATTGGGCAGGACGCGGCAGATGTGATCAACGAAACAAAGCAAAACGGCGGCCGCGTGATCGCGGTCGGCACGACGGCGAACCGCGTACTCGAAACTGTAGCGGATGACGGCGGCCGCGTCAAGGCGCAGACCGGGTGGACGGATATTTTTATCTATCCGGGCTACAAGTTCAAGTGCATCGACGCGCTGATCACGAATTTCCATTTGCCGGAGTCGACGCTGATTATGCTCGTGAGCGCCTTTGCCGGGCGCGATTTCGTGATGCGGGCGTACAAAACGGCGGTGGAGGAAAAATACCGGTTTTTCAGCTTTGGCGACAGCATGTTTATTTTTTAAGGGGGACATGGCTGTGGAATGTTTTAAAACGACGGGCGTAATTGACGAAGTAATTTTAAAAGAAGTACATCGGCACCGGAGATCTAAGAATAATAAGATTCTGCTTAGCATTGTGTTTACAATTTTGGCGGCTGACCTCGTCTTTTTATTTCTGCGTCAAAGTTATACCTTTGTTTTGGTCATTCTTGGATTTTTTGCCGTTTATATTTTATCTTACAGCTATTTTGTTTGGCGGGCAAAAAGATTAAATGCGGAAAGAATGAAGGAATGCGGGTATAAAAATACGTACACAATTACGAGCTCATTTGACAATGAAGGAGTTACGGTTTTCTACCACGACACAAACACGACAAGTTCTATAAAGTATCGTGACTTTGGAAGAATTGTGGAGACAGCGGATGTATTTATTATCTTTACAAGAGCGAAATTGTTTACTGTCGTATTCAAAGCTGGTCTAAATGAGGCGGGGCAAACTGCTTTTATCTCCTTTTTAAAAGAAAATTTCCCAAATCTTCAGTATGAGCTGAAGCGTAAAAAATGAAACGCAATACATAATTCGGAGGAGCTATGTTTACAATATTAAAAACCGAGGGCAAAGCGCGGCGCGGCACGTTTGAGACGGTGCACGGCACGGTGCAGACGCCCGTGTTTATGAACGTCGGCACGATCGCCGCGATTAAGGGCGGCGTTTCGACGATGGATTTAAAAGACTTAGGGTGCCAGATCGAGCTGTCGAACACGTACCATCTCCACCTTCGTCCGGGCGACCAGGTCGTCCACGCGCTCGGCGGCCTGCGCCAGTTTATGAACTGGGACCGTCCCGTTTTGACGGACAGCGGCGGGTTCCAGGTGTTTTCGCTTGCGGGCCTGCGCCGAATCGCGGAGGAAGGCGTCTATTTTGCGTCCCATATCGATGGGAAGAAGATTTTCATGGGGCCGGAGGAGAGTATGCGCATCCAGTCGAATCTCGCCTCTACGATCGCCATGGCGTTCGACGAGTGCATAGAAAATCCCGCCCCCTACGACTATGTGCGCCGCTCGGCGGAGCGGACGGCGCGCTGGCTGGCACGGTGCAAGGCGGAACTGGCCCATCTGAACACGCTGGAGCACACGATCAACAAGCAGCAGATGCTGTTTGGGATCAACCAGGGCGGCACATACGACGATATCCGCGCGGAGCATATGCAGGAGATCGCCCAGCTTGACCTAGACGGCTATGCGATCGGCGGGCTGGCGGTCGGGGAGTCGCATGAGGAGATGTACCACATTATTGAGGTGGTCGAGCCGTTTATGCCGAAGGATAAGCCGCGCTATCTGATGGGCGTTGGTACGCCGGCGAATATTATTGAGGCGGTTTACCGCGGCGTGGACTTTTTCGACTGTGTGATGCCGAGCCGAAACGCACGGCACGGTCACGTTTTTACGCATGACGGCATATTAAATATAATGAATGCGAAATACGAGCTGGATACCCGCCCGATCGAGGAGGGCTGTGGCTGTCCGGCGTGCAGGCACTACACGAGGGCGTATATCCGCCACCTGTTCAAGGCGAAGGAGACACTGTCCCAGCGGCTCTGCGTGTTGCATAATTTGTATTTTTACAACCATTTGATGCAGGAAATCCGCGATGCACTGGATACGGGGACATTTGCGCAGTACCGGAGTGAAAATATTGTCAAATTCGCGCAGAGAATATAGGACCGGCTTGTTCAACCCTACAATTCTTGAGTAAATACGAAAAAACACTTGACGAAACTGTGTTTTTTTAGTATATTTAAATTAATAGAAATGGCTTTTTCGCGAACATTTTATTTCTGAGAGGGGATTATGTCATGTATTCGAAAGAAGTTGTGCTTCAGAATCAGGTTGGCCTGCATGCGCGGCCCGCTACGTTTTTTATTCAGAAGGCAAATGAGTTTAAATCGAGTATCTGGGTAGAAAAGGATGAGCGCAGGGTAAACGCAAAGAGTTTGCTGGGTGTCCTGTCGCTTGGGATTGCACGCGGTACAGCCATTACCATTATTGCGGACGGTGTGGACGAGAAGGAAGCAGTGGATGCGCTGATTGCTTTGATCGAGTCGAATTTCTCAGAATAATTCGTAGGCAGGGGAGGATACCGCTTGCGTGCAGGCGGTATCTTTTTATGTGGTTAAACTGCATGGGATATGTGGCGAAACTTGATTTTTTAAAAATTTTTCTTGACAAACGTGCGCCTTTGTTGTATAATATCGTTCGTATCGGGATGTAGCGCAGGTGGTAGCGCACAACGTTCGGGACGTTGGGGCCGCTGGTTCGAGTCCAGTCATCCCGACCACGCAGCAGAGATGCTGCATTTTAAATGCCCGCTCTTTATGAGCGGGTATTTTTATGCTCTGGCCGTTTTTGAAAAATTTAGCGCAACAATGTAGAAAAGGGATTGACTTTCCAGAATGGACATGGTATAATAATTGTGTTTTGCGGGAGGACGCGGAACATGTGGGGGTGTAGCTCAGTTGGGAG
>DVOF01000063.1 GCA_018713805.1 Candidatus Aphodoplasma excrementigallinarum
CTATCAGGTATCACATGCTATCACATGCTCTCATCATAACGGTTAGAGTTTCCGTCGGCGCCTACTTGGTTCCCCGTTCGGGCCGCCCTCCCAGGTCCATTCGGCATAATGCAGAATACCGCCATCCCACCGCCGGCGACTCTCTTAAAATTCCACGGTTTATGTCTACTACTCCCAGTCATCGGTTTGTGATTCAGTTTTGTTCAGTATAGCATACACGCCCGGCGCTGTCAAGACAATTCCGCTTGCACGCGCGGCGGCTTTGTGGTATGCTATTAGCATGGAAACAATAAAAAAGGATGATTCACTTGCAGAACTTTGATATGACATACGACGTCGCCGTAATCGGCGGCGGGCACGCGGGCTGTGAGGCGGCGTTCGCCGCGTCGCGGCTCGGGATGGAAACAATCCTGTTTGCAACCAATTTGGACGCGATTGCCAACCTGCCGTGCAACCCGAACATCGGCGGCACGGCAAAAGGCCACCTCGTACGCGAGATCGACGCGCTTGGCGGCGAGATGGGCAAGGTAGCGGACAAGACGTTTATCCAGTCGAAGATTTTAAACCGCGGCAAGGGGCCGGCGGTACATTCTTTGCGCGCGCAGATCGACCGGCGCGCCTATCAGATTGAGATGAAGCACCGGCTCGAGCTTGCGCCGCGCCTTGACGTAAAACAGGCCGAGGTCACGGACATTTTGACCGAGGACGGCGCGGTATGCGGCGTTGTGACCGCGACGGGGCTGCGCTTCGGCGCGCGCGCAGTCATTGTGGCGACGGGGACGTTTTTGGGTGGGAAGGTGCTGATCGGCGACTACGCGCGCGCCTCCGGGCCGGATGGGATGTTCGCCGCGACCGCTCTTTCTGAATCGCTCAAAAAACTGGGGATCAAAATCCTGCGCTTTAAGACAGGTACGCCGGCGCGCGTCCTGCGCAGCAGCGTGGACTTTTCCGCGATGGAGCGCGAAACGGGCGACGACGTGATTACGCCGTTTTCGTTTGAAACGGCGGGCCCGCTTGTCAACCAGGCGGACTGCTACCTCACATACACCAACGAAAAGACGCACGAGATCATCCGTAACAACCTGCACCGCGCGCCCATGTACTCCGGCGTAATCAAGGGCGTGGGGCCGCGCTACTGCCCGTCGATCGAGGACAAGGTCGTGCGCTTTGCCGACAAGCCGCGCCATCAGGTATTTATCGAGCCGATGGGCTTGACGACGGAGGAAATGTATGTGCAGGGGCTGTCGACCAGTCTGCCGGAGGACGTCCAGCTTGCCATGCTGCGCAGCATCCGCGGCCTCGAGCACGTCAAAATCATGCGCAGCGCCTACGCAATCGAGTACGACTGTATCGACACGCTTCAGCTCAAGCCCTCGCTTGAGTTTAAGGCGTTTTCGGGCCTGTACGGCGCAGGCCAGTTCAACGGGACGAGCGGCTACGAGGAGGCGGCAGCACAGGGACTTATCGCCGGAATCAATGCGGCGCGCAAATTGCAGGGGAAAAAGCCCGTCGTGCTCAAGCGCAGCGAGGCGTATATTGGCACGCTGATCGACGACCTCGTGACCAAGGGTACGAACGAGCCGTACCGGATGATGACGTCGCGCTCTGAGTACCGCCTGCTTCTGCGCCAGGACAATGCCGACGCACGGCTGACCCCGCTCGGGCACGAGATTGGCCTGATCAGCGACGAACGGTATGCGCGCTTCTTGGACAAGCAGGAAAAAATCAAGGCGGAAGTGGAACGCGTCCGCACCGTGACCGTCACGCCGGGCGCTGTGAATGCGCTGCTTGAAGCGCACGGCTCCACGCCGCTTAAAACCGGAATCAAATTGGACGAGCTGATCCGCCGCCCGGAATTGGGATATGGGATATTGGCCCCGGTGGATCCGGCGCGCCCGGAGCTGGAGCAGGAGATTGCCGCACAGGTAGAAATCCTCATCAAATATGAGGGCTATATCCAAAAGCAGCTCCACGCCGCGGAGCACATGCGGAAGTTAGAGGACAAAAAAATACCGGAAACCATCAACTACGACGACGTGTACGGCCTGCGCCTCGAGGCGCGTCAGAAGCTGAAGCAGGTACGTCCCGACACGCTGGGGCAGGCGTCGCGCATTTCGGGCGTATCGCCCGCTGACATTACGGTCTTAATGATTTATTTAGGAAAATAAAAAAATCCCGCCACCCGGCGGGATTTTTTATCTGACAATCAATCGGACGTATACGGCAGCAGTGCAATGTGTCTTGCACGCTTGATTGCTTCCGTCACCTCGCGCTGATGCTTTGCGCAGTTGCCGCTGATTCTTCTCGGAACGATCTTCGACTTCTCCGAGATGAACTTGCGGAGCCGGAACGTATCCTTGTAATCGATCTCCGTTACCTTATCTGCACAAAAAACGCATACCTTTCTCTTGGATCTTCTTCCTCCGCGAGCAGGCCGTTCGCTTCTCTCTGCCATGCTTGAAACCTCCTTATCGAAACCTTACTTTTCTACCTTGTGTGACAAGCCGTCAAAACGGCAAATCGTCGTCCGACACGCCGGGCATAAAGTCCGCCCCGTCCGGAAGCGAGTCAAAACTCTGCGGCGCACTCTGCTGCGGAGCCGCCTGCGGCGCACTTTGCTGCCACGGCTGCGCGCTGCGCGCACCGCCATCGCTCGCCGCCTTGCTCTCCGTAAAATACGCCTCGTCGACGATGACCTCCGTCGCGTAGCGTTTGCGCCCCTCGTTGTCCGTCCAGTCACGCGTCTGGATGGATCCGACGAGCCCAATCATCCGGCCCTTTGCAAAATAATTGCAGATAAACTCCGCCGTCTGCCGCCATGCGACACAGTTGATAAAGTCCGCCTTGCGCTCCTCGCCCGCGCGCGCGAACCTGCGGTTCACTGCTACGGTGAAGCTGCATACGCTGACGCCGCTCGTCGTCGCCCTCAGCTCCGGGTCGGCCGTCAATCTTCCTACCAATATGGCTTTGTTCATACTCCTACACCGCCTCTTTTGTGGTAGATTGCATTATTTCCGAATAATAATGCTGCGGATAATGTCCTCCGAAATCCTGTAATTCCGGTCGAGCTCCGCTGGGAAATCGCCCTTCGACGAGAAGTTGATGAGTACATAATACCCTTCCTGCTTCTTGTTGATCTCATATGCGAGCCGTCTTTTGCCCCATACGTCAACCGCGTCGATGGTACCAGCCGATTCGATCAAAGCCTTGAACTTGTCTACAACTGCATTCGTCTTTTCTTCGTCAAGGTCAGGGTCTACGATAAAAATGGTTTCGTAGTTGTTGATGATCTCCATCGTGTTTGCACCTCCTTCTGGACTTTGACCCCACATCGCCGTGTGGAGTAAGGAATGAATTGCCTATGCAAATAAGCTATTCTATTTTACAGCACCAGTTTGCATTTGTCAAGCATTTTTTCATTAAAAAAGAGCCAGCGCATACGCCGGCTCTTTTCCTCTCATCTACTCGTTCCCCACGACTTCACTGTACAGCACCTTCAGCTCGCCGCCTTCGCGGTATACCACGTACGCGCGCCCGTACCACACGTCGCCCGCGCTTACGCCGGCCTTCCGCACCGTGTACTGGCCCTTTGCGTCTGTGTTACGCGCCGCCGCCTTCGTCACGCCGTCCGCGCCAAGCTCCAGCGTGGTCTTATCCTGCCCAAGCAGGAGACCCGTCTCCACGATCTCCCACTCGCCCGGCAGGTCGCGCTCCGAGAAGAACGCCAGCTTGTCGCCGTCCACCAGGCCCTCGCTCATGCTCGCCACTAAAATCGGCTTCTTCTCTACCGGCTTGCCTGCTGCAACGTACACAGCCGTCACAACGGACGCGCCCGACGCATAGAACTTGTACGTCGCGTCGTAGCTCACAACCGCGCCGTCCTTCGTCCAGTAGCCGAACTGCTGCCCGGCCTCCGCCGCGTTCGCGACCGCCGTCACCACGTCGTTGTACCGGTATTCGCCGCTGCCCGTGCCGCCGTTCACCGTAACCGTGTACGTGTCCTCCGACCGCGTATAGGCCGCCACATACTCCACGTTCCCGCTCACGTCAACCGTTGCGCCAAGCTCCTGCGCTACGCCGTCCTTGAGCCAGCTCGTAAACGTGTAGCCCATTACGTACGGCGCCGCCGGGACGGTTGCTGTGCTGCCATTCGTGATCTGCGCCACCTGCTGGCTCTGCCCGTTGACAAACACGGCAAGGCTGCCGCTTGCGCTGCTCGTGAATACTGCCGTTACCGTCTCCCCGCTCACCGGCGTGAGCGTGTAGCTTGCCTCGCGGCTCAGGATGCGGCCCGCCGCGTCTACCCAGAACAGGAAGGTTTCGTTTGCATCCGCCGTCGCCGTCAGCGTCACCGGTGCGCCGAGCTCAACCTC
>DVOF01000064.1 GCA_018713805.1 Candidatus Aphodoplasma excrementigallinarum
GCGTACGATGTATTAAAAGATAAGGAAAAGCGGGCAAGGTACGACCAGTTTGGACATGCGGGCGTCGACCCGAACTACGGCGGCGGTGGCGGCGGATACAGCAGCTATGGCGGCGGCTTCGGCGGGTTTGACGTTGGAGATATCTTTGAATCGTTCTTTGGCGGCGGCTTCGGCGGCGGGGCGCAGAGTGCGCGGCGGAACGGCCCCCGGAAGGGCAAAGATATTCAGGAATATGTGGAGATTACATTTGAGGAGGCGGCTTTCGGCGTTGACAAGGATGTGACCATCTACCGCATGGAAAGCTGTAAGAGCTGCGGCGGCAGCGGCGCAAAGAAAGGGACGACGCCGGTAACGTGCTCCGTCTGCGGCGGCACTGGGCAAATCCGTACGACGCAGCGCACGCCGTTTGGTAATTTTTCTTCTGCAACGACATGTAACAATTGCGGCGGCACGGGTCAGACAATCCCGCACCCATGCCCGGACTGTAAGGGTACCGGGCAGATCAAACATCAGCGCCGCATCAAGGTCAGCATCCCAGCAGGGATTGACGACGGGCAGACGATTCCGCTGCGCGGCGAGGGCAGTGCAGGGATAAAGGGCGGCCCGAGCGGCGACTTATACATTACGGTCAGCGTGAAAAAACACCCGCTGTTTACCCGGAATGGGTTTGACGTGTCGTTTGAAATGCCGATTAGTTTTGTTTCCGCAGCGTTGGGCGATACGATACGCGTACCGACGCTTGATGGAGAGGTAGAGCATAAAATTGCAGAAGGAACGCAGAGCGGCACTGTGTACCGTTTCCGCGGCAAGGGTATCCCGCACCTGCGCGGCAAGGGGCGCGGCGACCAGTATGTAAAGTTTGTCGTTGAAGTTCCGCGCAATTTGAGCGAGCGGCAGAAGGAACTGCTTCGTGAGTTTGACCAGTTAGACAGCGGGAACAACAAGGAGCGCGGCAAATTCTTTGATATGCTCAATCGGTTTAAAAAGTAAATATATCACATAAAAAAGCCTGTAATTTTTACAGGCTTTTTTATTTTTCTGCCCAAGCCGCCTGCAAAGAAGAAAAATTCGGAAAAACCTCTTGCAAAATTCGGATTTGATGTTATAATGATTGATGTGTATAAAACTATTTTACATATACGTGAAAGGAGATTACGGAATATGAAATTAGGCGTTTTGACAGTACCGTTGGGGTCTATGCCGCTTAAAGAAGCGGCGGAGTATTTGGCCGGTCTCGGCGTACAGGCGCTGGAGCTTGGCGCAGGCGGCTGCCCGGGCAAGGCGCACCTTGACCCGGAGAAGCTTCTCGGACACAAGGACAAGATCGACGAAGTAAAAAAGATCATGAAGGACAACAACCTGGAGATCAGCGTGCTCAGCACGCACGGCAATGCGGTGCATCCGAACAAAGAGATTGCAAAGATGTACCACGACGACTTTGAAAATACGGTTCGCCTTGCAAACGAACTGGAAGTTGATACGGTTGTAACCTTCTCCGGCTGCCCAGGCGATTGTGAAAACAGCAAGTATCCAAACTGGGTTACCTGCCCTTGGCCGGATGATTTTTTGGATATTCTCAACTGGCAGTGGAACGAAGTGCTGATTCCGTACTGGCAGAAAGAGGTTGAGTTTGTGAAGAAGTACGGCGTAACGAAGGTTGCATTTGAGATGCATCCGGGCTTCTGCGTATACAACCCGACCTCGCTCCTGAAAATCCGTGAGGCAGTCGGCGACACGATCGGCGCAAATGTCGACCCGTCGCACCTGATTTGGCAGGGGATTGACGTTCCATCTGCGATTCGTGCATTGGAAGGTGCAATCTACCACTTCCATGCAAAGGATACGAAGATCTACCGTCCGAACTGTGACGTCAAGGGCGTACTGGATACCGACCACTACAGCACGGAAAAGACGAGGAGCTGGCTCTTCCGCTCGCTGGGGTATGGCAATGATTACGGTTTCTGGAAGGATATTATCAGTACGCTTCGTCTTGTTGGATACGAAGGCGCAGTCAGCATCGAGCATGAGGACAGCCTGATGTCGTCGAAGGAAGGCCTTGAAAAGGCGATTACCTTCCTGAAGGAAGTTATGATTTATGAAACGCCCGGGGAGATGTTCTGGGCATAACAGATAGCGGATTCAGGCTGCATGGCCTGTAGGATTTGCCCTGCACCGACTGGTTTGGTTGCAGGGCAAATTGCGTTTATCACAAACAGAGGGGTGAACCAATGAGACAGAGCAAGGAAATCAAACTGCTGGACGGCGAATACTGGTGGGGCGGGATTGCTGCTGACGGGTACCGGATGCCGATGGGCGACGAGGAACTGCACCGCGACCTGCGTACGGACCAGTTTAGCAACCAGACTGCGCCGTTCCTCGTTTCCAATAAGGGCCGTTACATCTACGGCTTTGACCCATTTTCTTACACATTTCAAAACCGGGTGCTGACGGTGGAAAGCGAACAGGAGGTTGCGGTTGGGGAAGGGTATGGCACGCTGCGCGGCGCATACCGTGCCGCAGCGGAGAAATATTTCCCCGCCTGCGGGCGCATTCCCGGCGAACTATTGTTTACTGCGCCGCAGTACAACGCATGGATTGAAATGATGTACGAGCCAACCGGCGACAAGATGGCCGCATATGCCAACGCGATTCTCGAAAACGGTATGCCGGCCGGCGTTATCATGATCGACGATAACTGGCAGGAGGACTATGGCGTATGGGAGTTTCATGCCGGCCGCTTTCCCGAGCCGAAAAAGACGGTCGATACGCTGCATCAGCTTGGTTTTCCGGTCATGCTGTGGGTCTGCAACTATATAAGCCCCGACAGCTACACCTTCCGTGAGCTTGAAAAGCTTGGCTATCTGATCAAAACGAAGGCCGGTGACAGCGCCATCGTCCATTGGTGGAATGGCTACAGCGGTATACTCGACCTGACGAACCCCGGCGCGGTAGCATGGCTCAAAGGGCGGCTGGACGGCCTGATGGAGACGTACGGTATAGACGGGTTCAAGTTCGACGCGGGTGACCCGGACGTATTTGCAGACGATTTTGTAACACACCGCCCGACTTCCGGTACGGAGTATTGCAAGCTGTGGGCGCAGTTTGGGGAGCAGTATGCATTCAATGAGTACCGTGCCTGCTACGATATGGGCGGCCGCGCGCTCGGCCAGCGGCTCTGTGACAAGCGGCATAGCTGGGACGAGGTCAATGGCGTTGCCTCGCTCGTGCCGAACGGGCTTGCACAGGGGATAATGGGCTATGCATATAGTTGCCCGGACATGATTGGCGGCGGGGAATTCAGTTGCTTTTTAGATAATCCCGATTTGGACGAAGATCTGATCGTGCGGCATGCACAGTGCGCCGCATTGTTCCCGATGATGCAGTTTTCTGTGTCGCCATGGCGGATTTTGGACAAGGAACACCTGTCCTGCTGTGTCGAAGTGGCAAAGCTGCACAAGGAGCTTGGCGGGGAAATCTTGCAGCTTGCACACGAAGCGGCGAAGACCGGGGAGCCGGTTATGCGTTACATGGAGTATGTGTTCCCGCATTGCGGGTATGAGAAAATCACCGATCAGTTTATGCTGGGGGACAACATACTGGTTGCGCCGGTCGTTACGCCGGACACCGACAAAAGAGCGGTCGTTTTCCCGGCTGGGGCATGGCGCGGAGCGTGCGGCACGATCGAAGGGCCATGCACGAAGGAGCTGCCTGCGCCCATTGACACGCTTTTGTGGTTTCGGCGCTTAGGCAATTGACAAATATACAAAAAAAGGAGCATTCAGGTGATATGCAGAAGCTACGTTCCGTTATCATAGGCTGCGGGGCAATTTTCCCCATGCATGCAGCGTCGATACAGGCAAACGAATATGCAGAGCTTTCCGCCGTGTGCGATATCCGCCCAGAACGGGCGGAGAAGCGCGCGCAGGAGTGCGGGTGCAGGTGGTACACGGACTATAAAGACATGCTTGAACAGGAAAGGCCGGATTCTGTGCATGTTTGCCTGCCGCATTATTTGCACGCGCCAGTCAGCATTTACGCCTTAGAACACGGATGCCACGTGCTGTGTGAAAAGCCGATGGCGACTACGGTCGAGGATGCACAGAAGATGCTGGAGGCTGCAAAAAGGCGCGGCAGGACGCTCGATATTATCTTTCAGAACCGCTATAACCCCGGCAGCAAGCTGATCAAGGAAACAATATCGGCCGGGACGCTCGGCGCGGTGCGCGGCGCGAGGGCGGTCGTATGCTGGAACCGCTCCGAAGAATACTACCATGAAAGCGGATGGCGCGGCACGCTTGAGAAAGAGGGCGGCGGCGTATGTGTGAACCAGGCCATCCATACCCTTGATCTGATGTTATGGTTCTGCGGCAAACGGCCCGCTGCAGTCAAGGCGTCGCTCGACACGCGCGCGCACGCTATCGAGGTGGAGGACGATGCAAGCGGCATGATAACCTTTGAGGACGGTACGCGTGCAAATTTCTGGTTTACAAACAATAACTGCACCGATTCCCCAGTAGAGATCGTGCTCTGGGGAGAAAACGGCACGGCCAAGCTCGTCGGCGACAAGGCGGAAATCCAGTTAAATGACGGGAGCGTCCTAACAGCACAAAACGGGGATGAAGTTTTCCGTTATGGAGAGATGAAGAATTATTGGGGCTTCAGCCATGTGCGGCAGATCAATGATTATTATAACCACCTTGTACATGGGGAACCTTTATTTGTCACATGTAAAGACGCGTTTGAAACGCATAAGGTCATGTGTGCAATTTTGACTTCGGGAAGGGAAAACCGGAGTATGGATTTATAAAAAGGGGAGGGAGCAGGCAGCTTCCTCTCTTTTTATGGCATAATCACATGCCAAAGGCGATAAAATTTCGCGAAAACATTGAATTTCCAATCATTTTGTGAT
>DVOF01000065.1 GCA_018713805.1 Candidatus Aphodoplasma excrementigallinarum
GTTATATATTCATATAATATCCATACACAGGAAACATATCAGACGCTTTTCTATTGTTCAAATTGGGGAAGTGTAGATGACTTTAAGCTAAAGGAAAAGCGGGAAGATGGGACTACGGTTTTAAGCTGCAAATTTTTAACAACGGGACCTACATTTCAGGGTGAGATCACATTTGACCGCAATACAAATATGTTCAGCGACCCAGTGCATGAAATAGAAATCTAAAAAGCCGGGCTGTTCAGCCCGGCTTTTTAACCACGGAGAAAGTCAAAGATCTCCAATATTTTAAACTTAAACTGCACCGGCAGGTCGCCGTCCTCGTCTGCACCGTCTGTAATCAGCGCATAATTTTCCTCGCCGAGCGACGATTTCAGCGTATCCTGGCTCTCCTGTGACGCGCTCCCCTCGACTGAGCCGGTAAAGCACAGCGGCGGATACATTACGCACCACCAATTCTGCCCGCTTCCGCTGCCAAGCACAATCCGCAGCGCGCGGTAATTGCCGGGCGGGAGCGTGATGTTTTCATAGTGCTTGACAGGGAAATGCACCTCTCCGATCGACGCCTGCGCCTGGTAGGAAAACCCATTCTCCTTCAGGACGCGGTTTGCGGTCTCTACTGCGCGGCCAAGGTTATCCTGCATGATCTGTTCCGCCTGCGCAGGGCTCTGCGCCGCTTGCAGGCAGTCCGAAAATTCCTCGATGATCGCGTCGCGCACCTTTAACTTTACGGCCTGGTCGCCGTCGCTGTCACTGTTAGCAACGATGTGGAGACGCACGACGCTGGAAGCGATTTCATGCTGCGTTTCATCGGCATACGCCATGGCAAACATCGACACGACCAATCCAAACAACAGGGCAATGGCAAGCTTTCTCATGAACAACAACCTTCCTTTTATGTAGTCAAAGGAAGTATGGACAGGAAGATTCAAGCTTATACCTGCTTATTTAATTTTCTTCCTCCGGCGCACCGGCTTTCCTCCGCTTCAGCAGCAGGCTATCAATCCAGCCTTTCTTGAATTTAAGGGAAATATAACCGATCACCGAAATCACAATCGCCCCTGCCGCATCGACAAACAAATCCTTCATCGTGTCGATTAGCGCGGCCCGCCCGACGAGCGGCTCGCCCGATTCAAGGGCGAACTTCTGCATATTTGTCTGCAAAATCCCGTCGCATATAAATTCATAAAACTCCCACAGTACGCCAAGCGTCATACCAAAGCAAAAGGTAAACACAGCGATGAACGCCGGGCTGAGGTTGACCGGGATGCGCTCCGTTTTATTTAAAAACGTAATAAACGAAAACCCGAGCGAGCCGAGCATCGCGCCGCTGAACGTGTGGAGGATCGTGTCCCAATGGGGGACCTCATAATAAAACCGCCGCACCTCGCCCAGAAAGATCGCGCAGTACAAAAACACGGCATACACGATGATCATAAAGGAAGGGATGACAAGGTGCGCGCGCTTGCGCAGGATACTGGGCAGAAACATGGCCAGGACGCCGAGGATGCACTGCGCCAGCATCAGCACATAGTCGCCCTTGACGCGCTGGTATGGCGAAACGCCATCCGCCACGGACGGGGAATAGACGATCTCAAGGACAACGTAGCCGATGGAGAGCAGGAGTGTTACAAATACAAACCACCAGATAAGCTTTTGCATTTGCAAATTTCGTTTTTTGTTTTTCTGTTTCACCCATTCGTCCTCCTACAAAGAAATAATTGTGCTTATTATACCAAAGAAACGAACCGCGAACCGGTTCGCAACACGCGGGTCCAATAAACACAATGGCGCAAAAGCCGGGGGCTTTTGAACGTGAGTTGTGTTTATTATACCGTATTTGGCGCAAAACTTCCAGAGAAAAATAGCGTTTTTGATAGAAATTTTGCCCTGTTTGCAGAATTTTTGAACCGAAAAGGGCAGGGATTAGAAAAAAACTATGGAAAAACTATCAGTCCTATTGTATAATATAAAATAGATTATAATAGGGGGAAGGACGATGCCTAAGCGGATTTTTGCCTGCTGCCTGCTCCTGTGTGCCCTGTCCGGGCTTGGGTTTGGCTATGCCGCCGCAGGTGCGGACACCGCAGAACCGGTGATCGAGCGCAGCGACATTGGAATATTTCTAAACGGCACATATCAGACGGACAGTGCGGCGCGCGGCGTGCTGGTGGGTGCGCGCACGCTCGTGCCGCTGCGCTTCATCAGCGAAAGCCTGGGTGCGGACGTCGCATGGGAGGAAGCGACACAGACGGTCACGGTCACAAGCGGGGCTGTCACAAACGTGGTACGGATTGGCGAGTACAGCGCGCAGAAAACGGCAGATGGAAGCACACAGACCATATCGCTTGACGCGTGTCCTATGCTGATTGACGACCGTACTTATGTTCCGGTGCGCTACATTGCCGAAAGTATGGACCGGCTTGTGGACTGGAGCAGCGCGCAGAACGCTGTGCTAATCTGCGACGCGCCGGCGGTTGTGTGGAATGGCGCGGCAGTTTCTTTTTCGGACGGCATGGACGGCGTGCGGGAGGCGTACGGTGAGCCGGAGGAGGCGTTTGACTCCGGAAAGGGATTTAATTGGTATGTCTATCATGCAAACACGCCCGATTTGATGCTTTTTGGGGAGAAGGATGGCGCGATTACGGAGTTTTTCTCCCTTAGTGACGGGGCAGAGTTTAACGCGGTGGTGCTGTCATCTTTGACAAAGGAGGAGCTGGCGCAGCGTTCTACGCCGCTGGTTGAGTTTTTCTACGACGACATTGGCGCGCGCTACGGCGGGGTTTACTTTTCCACGCAGGGAAAAGCCAATATGGCGTATGACCCCACGGAAACGGAGGAAGAAATCGCAGCGGCGGAGAGCCGTGTGATCGAGCTTGTGACGAACGCGTTGCGCGCAAAATACGCAGGCCTTGCGCCGCTTGTGCGCGACGAGGCTGCGGCATCTGCCGCGCGTAAGCACTGTACGGATATGCAGGTAAACGGCTATTTCGGCCACACCGGGCTGGACGGCTCCAGGCCGTCGGAGCGCTATGAGCGCGAGAGCGGCGCGCAGCAGTGGAGCAAACTGGGGGAAAACCTTGCCCTTAACAAAAACGCTTTCTCCGCGTGCTTTGCGTGGCTCAACTCCGCGCCGCACCGGGAGTGTATGCTTGACGGCGAGTACGGTTATCTCGGCGTTGGGGCGGACTACACGAACCGGGACAAGCGGGAGAATTACTACGGACAAATTTATGTGAAAAATTAAAGACAGGAGCAGAAACAAATGAGAGAAATCGACGGGCACACGAAGCTTCTGGGGCTGATGGGGTATCCGGTGGAGCACACCTATTCGCCGCAGATGCACAACTATATTTCGCAGGTGTACGGGCGCAACTACGCATATGCGGCGCTGCCGGTCCTGCCGGGGCAGCTCGGCGACGCGGTGCGCGGCCTGAAGGCGCTCAATTTCGCGGGCGTGAACGTGACGGCACCATACAAGGTCGAGGTCATGCAGTATTTAGACGAGATTGCGCCGGACGCAAAGATGTACGGTTCGGTCAACACGGTCAAGTATGAAAACGGGAGGCTGTACGGCTACAACACGGACGCGGACGGGTTTTACCTGTCGCTTGTAAACGGCGGCGCGCCGATTATTGGCAAGGATTTGCTGATTTTAGGAGCCGGGGGCGCGGCGCGCCCAATCTGTATCAAATTTGCCATGCTCGGTGCAAAGAGCATTACAATCCTGAACCGGACGCAGAAAAACGCGGACGCGCTCGCTGAATTTGTAAAGGAAGCGTGCGGGTACGAAGTGCATACAAAGCGCGAACACGCGCGCTACGACGTGGTGATGAACACCACGTCGGCAGGCATGGAGCCGGATATTGACGCATGCCCCATCAGCGACTTTTCGTTTGTGGACGGCGACACCGCGGCGGCGGATATGATCTATAACCCGCCGGAGACGGTCTTTCTCAGAAAGATGAAGGAGCACGGCGCACGCGTCTGCATCAACGGGCTGGGAATGCTGATTTATCAGGGGATCGTGGCGTATGAGATTTTCACGGGGGAAAAGATCGACCATGCCATTTACGACGATATCAAACGCGAGGTGTTCGGGCTGTGAAAAACATTGTATTGACAGGATTTATGGGAACGGGAAAGACGACAGTGGGACGGCTTCTGGCAAGGAAGCTCGGCAGGCGGTTCCTCGATACGGATGAAATGATCGAAGAGAAGGAGAACCGGCGCATCGTCGATATCTTCGCACAGGATGGCGAGGCGTATTTCCGCGCGGTGGAGCGGCAGGCGGTGTCAAAGGCGAGCGCGCTGCCGAACTGCGTCATCGCGACGGGCGGCGGCGTTGTGCTCGACCAGAGGAACATGGAGCGCCTGCGGGAAAACGGCGTGATTGTCAATTTGCATGCCCCGCTGGAGCTGGTGTTGGAGCGTACGGCAGGCGGGGGCGGACGCCCGCTTCTTGACGACCAGACGCGCGACCAGGTGGCGAAGCGGATGGAAGAGCGCGCGCCGTATTACGACGACAACGACTTCCGGGTCGAGATCGAGGGGAAAAGCCCCATGGCTGTGGCGGACAGTATCATCAAACACTATAAAAACTTCATGTAGGCGGCGCTCGGCGGCGCCGAATATTTTGCAAGAAAGCGGTGAAAGCTATGAAAAAGAAATTTTTGCTTGTGAACGGGCCGAACCTGAACCTGCTTGGCGTGCGTGAGCCGGGGGTTTACGGCTCCGACTCGCTTGAGACAATCAACGCGGAGGTGGCGGCGCGCGCATCTGAGCTTGGATGCGAGGTCGACTTTTTCCAGTCGAACAGCGAGGGCGGTATCGTCGACAAGCTGCACAGCGCGATGGGCGTCTATGACGGCATTGTGATTAACCCGGGCGCATATACGCACTACAGCATTGCCATCCGCGATGCGATTGCAGCCATCAAGCTGCCGGCGGTGGAGGTGCACCTTTCCAATGTGTATGGGCGGGAGGAGTTCCGCCATACGTCCGTGATTGCGCCCGTATGCGTGGGGCAGATTGCAGGGCTTGGCAAAATCGGGTACCGCCTCGCGCTGGAAGCACTGTTGGAGGTGACAGCGTGAACGGCAGATGTAAGAAGTTGGCGCGCACGCTACGGGAGGATGAGGCGTTTTTCGTCACAAGCCCGGCAAATGTGTTTTACCTGAGCGGCTTTTCCGGCGAGGGCATGCTGCTCATTGCGCCGGACGAAGCGGTGCTGATTACGGATTTCCGCTACATTGAGGATGCGCAAACCCGGGCGGAGGGCTTTGCGGTGGAAGACATTGCCCGGGGAATCTGGCAGATTGTGCCGGAACATATCCATACATTTTATATTGAAGAGGAACATATGACGGTGGCACAGCTGCGCAAATATGGGCGCCCCGGCCTTCGTCTTGCCGACGGCGGCGGGAAAGCAATCGGTGCGCTGCGGCTTTTTAAGGAACCGGGAGAGGTTGAAAAGATCACAAAGGCGGCCGACATTGCCACGGCGGCGTTTGAGCGGGTGATCGACCTGATGAAGGCCGGCGTATCGGAGCGCGAGCTGGCGCTGGAGTTTGAGTATCAGGTCAAAAGGGCGGGCGCAAGCGGCGTATCGTTCGACACCATTGTTGCGTCGGGGCCGAACTCCTCCATGCCGCATGCCTCGGTGTCGTCGCGCACGCTGCAACAAGGCGATTTTGTCACGATGGACTTCGGCTGTGTTTACGAGGGCTATTGTTCCGACATGACGCGCACGGTAGCAATCGGTTCTGTGAGCGGGGAACAGAAGCGCGTGTACGACACGGTTCTCAAAGCGCAGCTTGCGGCGCTGGACGCCGTAAAATCCGGCGCATCCTGCGCGGCGGTTGATGCGGTGGCGCGCGGTATTATCACAGACGCGGGCTACGGCGACGCGTTTGGCCACGCGCTCGGGCACGGCGTCGGCGTACAGATTCACGAGGAGCCGCGCCTCTCGGCCCGTTCGGCACAGACGCTGGGCGACGGCATGGTTGTCACGGTGGAGCCGGGGATTTATCTTGCGGGGAAATTTGGCGTACGGATTGAGGATTTGGTCGTTGTAAACGGCGAAAAAGCGGTAAATTTGAGCCATTTTACAAAAGAATTGCTGATTCTTTGAAAAAAGGCTTGTGTTTTTCCAAGTTTTCATATACAATAGATTAGTAAATTTGTGAAAATGCGGCCGCAAGGCCCTTTGATGAAAGAAGTTGGAGGTAGAAACAGATGATTTCAGCAGGTGAATTTAGAAACGGCGTAACGTTTGAGCTTGACGGGAACGTATTCCAGGTTGTGGAGTTCCAGCATGTAAAGCCGGGCAAGGGCGCGGCGTTCGTGCGGACGAAGCTTAAGAACGTCATTACGGGCGGTGTTGTGGAGCGTTCGTTCCGCCCGACGGAAAAAATGCCGAAGGCGCACATTGAGCGCAAGGATATGGAGTATTCCTACACGGACGGCGATTTGTATTACTTCATGGACCAGGAGACGTTTGAGCTGATGCCGCTCAACGCGGAGCAGCTCGGCGACGCGCTCAAGTTCGTGAAAGAGAATATGATGGTCAAGGTGCTCTCCTACAAGGGCAATGTATTCGGGATCGAGCCGCCGACGTTTGTTGAGCTTGAGGTAACGGAGACGGAGCCGGGCGTAAAGGGCGATACGGCGACGAACGTGACGAAGCCGGCTACGGTGGAGACGGGCGCGACGATCTTCGTGCCGCTGTTTGTCAACCAGGGGGATAAAATCCGGATTGATACGCGCACCGGGGAGTATATGGAGCGCGTTTGATGGTTACAATAGCAATTGCCTCAAATGGCGGCAGCCAGCGGGGCAAGGACAGCCGCGCGTGACGCGGCGGAAATGGAGCGTGGAGCATATGGAAGAACTGGTAAAGAAGGTATCCTACTTAAAAGGGTTTGCAGACGGCCTTGACATCAATGAAAAAACCGACGAGGGCAAGCTGCTCAAAAAGATTGTGGAGGCACTTGAGGAGATTGCGGACGCAGTACGCGACATTGCAGCAGACCAGCAGGATCTGGCTGACCAGGTAGACGCTATTGACGAGGATTTGGGCGAGCTGGAAGAGGAAGTGTACGGCGACGAGTGTGGTTGTGGCTGTGACCATGACGGCGACGACATCGACTATTTTGAGATCGAGTGCCCGAACTGCAAGGAGACCATCCGCATTGACGAGGATTTCTTTGACGACGATGAGGAAAAGCCGCTTGTATGCCCAAACTGCAAAAAGGAGATCGAGCTCGATTTTTCGTGTGACTGCGACGACTGCGGGGATGACTGCGGCCACGACGACGAGTAAGTATGTTTGTTTACAAAAGAAAAAGCGGCTTTGCGCCGCAAAACGGGGGGATATCTGCATTTGCAGATATCCTTTCTCATACGTAAGGTTACATAAGGAGGCGGAGCGCTGTGTGGTGGCTTTATGTGTTGTTGGGGATTTGTGTGCTCGCATTGGCGGTATGGGCGCTCTATTCTGGCATGGTTGTAAGGATGTATGAAGTGAAAAGCAAAAAAATCTGCCGCCCGTTCCGGATCGTGCAGGTTTCCGATTTGCACAGCCTGTATCACGGCAAAGAGCAGGCACGCCTGATGCAAAAAATAGCAGAGCAAAAACCGGACATGGTTGTGCTGACAGGCGATATTTTCCATGCGGCGGGGCGTGAGGACGGTGCGGTTTCGTTTTTGAAGCAAATTGGCCGTTACCCCTGCTTTTATGTGCTGGGCAACCACGAGTACCGCTCAAAAAAGGCGGCAAAGTATATGGAGTTGGCCTCCGACCTCGGTATCCGCGTCCTCTCCGACGAGGCGGTTCCTTTTACCGTAAAGGGGAATGAGATCACGGTTGCGGGCGTCAACGACCCGCTGCGCGCGGCCACGTCCGAGTTGGGGTACGACTTTTTGGGCGCGATTAAGCGGACGCTCTCTGGGTTGGACGGGACAAAATTTACGGTGCTGCTTGCGCATAACCACATCTATATCGACGAATACCGTAAATATCCCTATGACCTCGGCCTGTCCGGGCACTCGCATGGGGGACAGTTCCGGATACCGTTTGTGATGAATGGGTTTTTTGTGAAGAAACAGGGCTTTTTCCCAAAATACGCCGGCGGACTGTATCGGTTTGAGGGCGGGCAGACACATATTGTCAGCCGCGGCGTATCGGCAAAACCGGAATGGCTGCCGCGTGTCTTTAACCCGACGGAGCTGGTCGTCGTCGATGTGGTGCCGGAAGCATAATCCATCCAGATATAGAAAAAGCAGGGGATTGTTCCCTGCTTTTTCTTATCCGCCGACATTGATTCGTTTTGTTTTCTCGACCTTACGGTAGTGCAGCGGCGTCATCTTTTCGTACTTTTTGAAAATGTCGTTGAACCGCTGCTGACTGGAAAAGCCGACCTCTTTGGCAATGTCGTTGATCTTCTGGTCTGTTGCAGCCAAAAGCTCCTTCGCCGCGTTGATGCGTACGTTGAGCAGATACCGTTTCGGGCTGATGCCGAATTCATCCTTGAACGTATGGGCAAAATAGCTCTCGCTGAGGAAGATATAACCCGCCACATCGGAGAGCGACAGCTCTTTATTGTAATTCATGTCGATGTATTCCTTTGAGATAGCCAGAAGCTCCTTGAGCTTGACGCTGCGGCTCTTGATACTCTGCTCCCACTCCTGCTTGAGCGTGCGGCTCACGAGGATAAACAGCTCCATAATCAACAGATAGCTCAGATATTCGCCCCAGACCTGCTGCTTGTCGTGCTCGCGCAGAATGCGGTTCATCACGCCGACAATGTCGTTTTTGCGGCTCAGCTTCAGGTGGATGTGCGAGGTGGACTCGTCGTTGACAAATTCGATAAAGTCGGTCAGCGACACGTCGGAATAGTTACCATCCTTTGCGTTTGCAAATTTGAAGCTCAGGACTAAAAACTCACAACCGATTGGGGATTTGACAATGAACTTGTGCGGCTGGTTCGGCTTGATGATGATGATGTCGTTCGGCCCCATGTTGACATCCTCGCCGGCCACCTGGAACACAGCGTCGCCGCGCTTGATATAGACCATTTCAAAATGGTCGTGGTAGTTGACGTTCATCGACCAGTTCGTGTCATGTATCTTTTCAATCGTTTTTACGATTACAGGTAAAAACAGTTGTTTTTCAAACAGCGACTCCCAGGTACGGGGGATTTTCATTTCTGCTGTCTCTTATACACATCTGACGCTGCCGACGATC
>DVOF01000066.1 GCA_018713805.1 Candidatus Aphodoplasma excrementigallinarum
AGATGTGTATAAGAGACAGGTGTAATATATCGGTATGCTTGGCCTCACTGAACTCGAACACATAGCTGATATAGCGGTTTATGATCCCCGTCAGCCATAGGCTCAAGGACTCCAGGCTGTCGAAGCGTTCAATTGCCTTTGTATAGTCTGCATTCATTGAAAAGATCTGATTGGCTTCTGCACCGCCCTCGATTGCACTGCGCCCCAGCAGGACAAGCAGTTCTGTTACGCGGGACTTGATTGTGTCCAAATCCGCATTGGATTGGAAAAATATGTAGCCAAGCAGCGTGTTCAGCAGTTCCTTCGAGCGTTCCTTATCACCCTCAATAATCGCCGCCTGCAGCTTCTTTTCCGTTTCAAGCGGATAAAACGAGGCCTGCTTATATTTGATTTCATCGATTACCTTATAGATGTCGTTTAAAAGCGTATTCTGCTCCAGCTCAAGCCCGTAGCCGCCCTGCTCGGCAAGTGCAGGGAACAGCGCGCCCATCAGCTCGGAGAGATCGTTGACCTTTGTTGTAGACAGGTTAGCAATCCCTTCTGCTGCAAACGGCGGCTCAAAGTCCTCCAGCGCCCCCATGATGACCGGTCCGGCGAGCACGCCGCTCTGCGGCATACCGGTTTCGTTCACGACTGCCACAGCAATGAAGATAAACCCGGCCGGACAGTAGTAGATGTATTTGCCGCCCCAGCGGTACGCCTCCCAGCAGCCGTACAGATGCGTATTGATATAGTCGCACCGGCACGGGCAGTTTGTGCAGAAGTGGCCTTTGTCAATCGCTTTGAGCGATATATCGAGTACGCCGCAGCCTACGCCGGTCAGCGACGACAGGTGCGCGGCATATTTATGAATGCAGTCAATCATGAAAAGCCCTCGCTTTACTTTCTTAATTGTATAATAGACGCCTATAAAAATGCTATAAAAATATTAATATTTTTTGTAATTTGTTACACAAAAAGATTGCCCGGTTGTTTTTCCCTGCCGTTTTTGGTATGATTAGTACAATGGCAGAAGGAGTGGGCAGGGATGTTTACGGTACAAATCAAAACAGAATCTGATACATACCAAAAAGGGTATGATTCGCCCGTGCTATTAAGCCGCGCGCTTGCGGACGCGGGCTTTAGCGTGCCGATGCCCTGCGGCGGGCGCGGGACATGCGGCAAATGCCGTGTGCGCGTCAGCGGGGCAGTCTCGCCTGCCGGCCCGGAGGAGATTGAGCATCTGACAGAGCAGGAGCGTGCCGAAGGGATACGGCTGGCCTGCCAATGCTATGCAGCAGGGGACTGCACGATATATTTTAGCACAGGCCAGGGGCAAATTCAAGGCGTGACAGAAGGACGCGCGGCACAGTTTACGACCGACCTAGGGCAGGAGGGGTACGGCGCTGCGGTCGATATCGGGACGACTACGGTTGCAGCGTATTTATACTCGCTGTGTGACGGCGTTTGCAAAAAGGCCGTGTGCCGGGAGAACGTACAGACCGCCTATGGAGCGGATGTGATTGCGCGGATTGAATATGCGAACCGGGGCGGCCTTGCGGAATTGTCGGAGAAGATACGGGAGCAGATTGGCGATATAATTAGAACGGAGTTTGATGTCCCAATTAGCAAGCTCGTTATTACTGGAAATACGACGATGCTGCACCTGCTGGCGGGCCTGGACCCGCAAAGCCTCGCCGTCGCGCCGTTTACACCCGTATCCCTGTTTGGCGTGTGGAAGGGCAATGTATATCTGCCGCGCTGCGTGAGCGCCTATGTCGGGGCGGACATTACTTGCGCCATATTGGCGAGCGGTATGTGCAGAGATAATGCGGCCCTGCTGGTCGACATTGGGACGAACGGGGAGATGGCGCTCTGGCATGAGGGGCGGCTTTTGTGCTGTTCGACCGCGGCGGGGCCGGCCTTTGAGGGGGCGCTGATTTCACAGGGGATGAGCGCGCTGCCCGGCGCAATCAGCCGCGTGTGGACAGAGGCGGGGGCGCTTCGTTACGAAACGGTGGCGGGCGCCGCTCCGGCCGGCATATGCGGAAGCGGCCTGGTCGACGCGGCGGCCTGTATGCTTGAACTCGGCGCGATGGATGAAACGGGATACCTGGAGGAGGATTTTCCCATTGGCGACAGCGGGGTCAAAATTACGGCGCAGGATGTGCGCCAGCTCCAGCTTGCTAAATCGGCGATACGCGCGGGACTGGAGACTCTTTTGGCGGAAAGCGGCCTGCCTACAGAGCAGATCGGACATTTTTATGTCGCGGGTGGGTTTGGAAAATACATTGATCTTGAAAATGCGGCGAAAATCGGCCTGATACCGCCTTCGCTGACCGGCAAGGCAAGTGCGCTGGGGAATGCGGCGGGTGCAGGCGCGTCCATGATTCTGCTAAGCGCCGGCGCGCTGGCGGAATCAGAGCGGATTGCGCAGATGGCCGAGGTGGCGGAGTTATCCAGCAGCCCCGTTTTTATGGAAAAATATATGGAATATATGATGTTTTAAATGAATTCTGGGAGGAAAGCACAATGAATATGAAACAGTGGCTTGCAGACTTGAAGGCGGCGAAAGAAAAGAAACCGATGCCGATCCTATCGTTCCCGTCGGTACAGCTTTTGGGCATTGATGTTGAAAAGCTGATTTCGAGCGCAGAATTTCAGGCGCAGGGGATGAAGGCGGTTGCAGACCGTACGGACGCGCTTGCGTCGGTCAGTATGATGGACCTCAGTGTGGAGGCGGAGGCGTTCGGAGCTGTGACGCACGTTTCGCCGGACGAAGTGCCGACCGTAGTCGGGCATATTGTTGAAACGCAGGCGGACGCCGACGCATTGCCGGTTCCGGACGTTGACAAATACCGCACCAGACGCTATGTCGACGCGATCGCAAAGGCGTGCGCGCAGATTACCGACCGGCCGGTGTTTGCCGGCGTAATCGGCCCGTTTTCGCTTGCGGGCCGGCTTGTCGACGTGTCCGAGGCGATGATCAAGTGCTACGAAGACCCGGACATGATGCATACCGTACTTGACAAGGCGTCGGAATTCATTGTGTCGTATATCCGCCGGTTTAAGGAGGCAGGCGCAAATGGCGTTGTAATCGCAGAGCCGCTGGCGGGGCTGCTCTCGCCCGCGCTGATGGAGGAGTTTTCAACGCCGTATAC
>DVOF01000067.1 GCA_018713805.1 Candidatus Aphodoplasma excrementigallinarum
GGCTCGGAGATGTGTATAAGAGACAGATTTATGCAATTCCGGCGGCGTTTTTAAAATAAAGAATCGGCGGGAATATTTTCCCGCCGATTCTAAAATACCACTTTGTAAATTACTCCTCATCCGTTGCTACAGCCATAATATAGCCATATGCCCAATGCTCAGGAGCAAGGTCTGTATATCTCTGCTCTGCATCCGGGTCGGACTCAACATCCAGGATACGGTTGATAACCGTTACAACCTCGGCTCTCGTTATATTGTCATCCGGCCGGAAGTTGCCGTCCGGGTCACCGATGATGTATCCGAGCTCTGTGAATGCTGCAATGTAGCTCTCTGCCCAGTGGCCAGCCTGTACATCATTGAAGCTATGCTCCGCTGCGCCGCTCATATCCAAATCCAATGCCTCTGCCAGCATCTTTACAAATTCAGCCCTTGTAATGCTGCTGGTTCCGCCAAATGTCAGGTTCGGATAACCGTCAACAATATCCGTTGCTGCAAACTTGTTAACCAGCTCTTCATACGCTTCCGTTACATCGCTGAAGCCATTTTCAATGTTTGCATCCTCAATATCCATCAACGCGTCGAGCGCTTCAAGCACTTCGTAACGGGTTGCATCCCGGTCAGGCTCAAACAGCGTATCCGATACGCTCGCCATGTACTTGATTGTATTTGCATTCTCTTTGAATTCTGCATTCGCCGTCTTCATCGTATAGCTGAATGTCACTACATTGCTCGACTTGGAATCCTTGGTTGCAAACGCCTTGATCGTTACATCACCCGAAATCCGGATGCCATCTACTGTGTACAGCGTCCCGTTCGACGTCGTCGGCGTAGAACCGTCCGTCGTATAGTAAATGCTTGCGCCAGAGGTTGTGGTCGAAAGTTTGATTACAGAACCCTTAAATACCGTAGAACCCGATCTTACCGATGCGGTCGGCGCCTTTACTGAACTGGAGGAACCTGTACCTGTGCTCGGTAAACCGCCAGGCCTCTTTGTAAATGCTGCACCAATCGTAATATCATCTTCCAGAATGAATGTGTACGAGGTCTGTCCCGCTCTGCCAATGGACACGCCGTTTACGAACCATTCTGATACCTGGTACCCATTATCCGGAACAGCAATGATCGTAATCTCACTGCCGATCGGCTGCGAGCCGATGTCGCCTTCCAGCGTACCGTTACCGTTTACTGCAATGGAAACGGTTTTGTTTGTCCCCTTCGGAACCGTTACCGTAATTTCGCCAGTTGTTGCGGTCGAAGAATCGCTCTCTTTAGTAATTGTAAAAGTAAGCTGAACTTCTACTTCCGTCTCAGTCGGGCGGATCGTACCCGTTGCCGGATCAATTACCTCTTCATTGCTGGAAGTGTTGATCGCAATGGTGAAGCCCTCCGGAACCTCCGGCAGTGTCAGCGTTTCATCGTCTGCTGCTACTGGGATGTAACCGCCGATCTGGTCGGCAACATCCTGCGCCGTCATTTCGCCGGCAGCATAGATCGTTGCCGTCGTTGCCAGCGCGCTGTCTGCAACGCTGATCGTGTAATTATCCTTATCGTTTCCTGTTACTTCCGCCACTACGTCAGACAGCGTAACCGCCTTATCAGCGCCAGCTTCCGCATCCTCGAATGCAGCCACATAGGATACGATATTTACAAACGCATCGTCGCCGGCCAGGAAGCCCTTGCCCTCCGTCATCGTGATTGTCGACGGATTTACGACTGCATCCGTTGTTTCGTCTGCTTCCTTGTCAAATACGCCAATGGTCGCAACCTCAACTTCACGCGGATTTACAACTAGGTCAGCGCCGACATACGTAATCTCATAGTTATTGCTCGTTGCGCCTTCCAGCGTGAGCGGATAGGTATCTGCGTTTACATCCTCCGGAATACCAACGATTTCAACCGGAGTAAGCAGATCAGCCTCTGTTTCCTCATTTACGAAACCGTCATACGTAATCTCAAACTCGCCGAGCTCCTCGCCGTATGTGATCGTCTTACCGGTCAGCGTAATCTCCAAAGGCGCCTTTGCAACGACCAGCGTCTTTTCTATCGTAGTCTGTGCATATTCGTCATTACCAGCTTCTGTGATGGTAATGGTGATTCCTTCTTCGTCCGTAGCGCCGAGAATGGTAACCGTACCGTCTTCGCTTACTGTAGCAATACTGTCATCGCTCGAAGCATAAGTGAAGTTCTTCAGGTTCGATGTCGGGTCCGGTGTAACCTCGATCGTGAACGGCTCATCGCCATACGTCTTCGCACCAAAATCTGCTACCACAATGTTCTGCGGCGTTTTTTCCGTGATCTCGAGTGTTCCCGGAACGAATGTAATGTCATAGTTATCCCCAAGCGTCAGCGTACCCTGATTAATGGCATATCTGCCAACAGTTTCGCCAGCTTCTCTGTCTAATGCACCCGTAAACGCATCGTCGCCCACCAACTCAGTCGGTACATAAGTATAAGTAAGCGCCGGATCCTCTGTTCCTACACGCTTTGTTTTATTTTCTGCCGTTACCGTCACCGCGAACGGAGCAACGGACAACGTTACCTTCTCCGAAAAGTCCGCATATGTATCATCACCCGCAATACTTACGGAGAGCTCAGTCGTACCTGCGCCAATAACCGTTACCATACCGGCATCGTCGATTGTCGCCACAGCCGGATTGCTGGACGCATACTCCACATCACTAAGCCCCGACTCCGCATCCGGCGTGCAAGCCCAGCTAAATGCCGCGTCACCGTATGTTACTTTATCCGGGAGTGCCGGAACAACAACATCTTGAACCTCTTTGTCAACAATTGTCAGCGTACCTTCTGTGAAAATCAACTCGTAGTTGCTCGGAACAGCAAGCGTTCCTTTCGTAATCTTATACGAACCAGCCGTTTCGCCCGCTTCTCTTTCCAATGCGCCTGTAAACCCATCCTCGCCATAGAACGTACCGCTCGTCTTTTTGTACGTCAAGTCTGGATCCTTATCACCGACACGCTTCGTCTTGTCGTCAGCTGTAACCTTGATCTGCTCCTTATTCATCACAAACGTTCCTGTCGCGTTCCCAGTAAAGCCAGGCTCTGTAACCGTAGCCGTTACCGCATACGAACCCGCGTCAGTCGGAACGGTCGTAGAACCGTTATAGGTAACCTCTACAGCAATATCTGACGGGGTAACCGTAACGCCCTGCTGCTGGCCGTTATAAGTCGTCGTAAGATTAGACAGCGAAAGCTCTACTTCCGGATTGATTGCAACGGAAGCATTTTTTACTTCCTTTACTTCCCGAACATACGTATTTACATCTGTTTCTGTTTGAACCAGATACTGCAAATTATAGACGTCAAGTTCAAGCGCCGTCTTGACCGGACCCTGTACATCTTCCTTCACCTGGAACGTACAGGTAAACAGCACGCCGTCGCCAGTATAAGTGTAAATATTATTCACTAAATCCCCGACCCATGTACTGCTTACAGACAGAGCAACCTCGTCACTGTCCGGATAGTTATAGCTCGGGTTCAGAACAAACAGCGCTCCTATCGGCATAACCTCGCCAGCAGCCGCGCCGACCGGAGTCAGATATGTAGGGTCATATTTTACTCGGATACCAAAATTGGTAATCCCTTCTGTATTCCCGGAAATCGTAATCGGAACCGTAATCGTATCCCCTGCATCTCCAGTTACAAGGTTGTTTTCGTCTCCGCCGCTGATCGTGACCGCACCCTCTGCCGCCGACACAGGAAGTATGCCGAGGCACATCGTGAGCACCATCGAGACAGCTAAGACAATGCTTAAAATTTTCTTAGTCATATTCTCAACCTCCATTTTGTATTCACCATATCTTCGTAGGTAATTTTATTATACAGGATAAACGAAATAAAATCAACCACCTTTTATTACAATTCTACAACAAATTCGTAAACTTTGGCAGCAAATTTCATGGCAAACACCAGAAAAAGCCTGCAAAATTATCCGCAGGCATTTTCATCTTCCTATATCGTTTCCACACCGCAGTGCGCCTTTGCAAGCGCCTCAGAGAGCGCTTCGTCAAGCGTTGCGTCCGTGATAAAGCAGTCTATTTTCTCAAAGCCGGACAGCTTCAAAAACCCAACCTTCCCAATTTTTGAGCTGTCGCAAAGGTAGTATACCTCCTGGCTGTTTTTCAGCATGGCGGCCTTTGTCGCGCATTCAAACTCGTTGCTCTCTAAAATACCCGCCTCTGCGGTCACGCCCTTGCTACTGAAAAACATCTTCCCCGCAAAATACTCCCGCTCGATCGTTTTCACTGCAATCTCGCCAACGTAGGACAAATTGTCCGACACCATACCGCCCGCCGCAATCAGCTTAATCCCCTCGCAACCGGCAAGCTCATTTACGACCCGTACAGAATTTGTGATGACTGTAAGGTTGCGCAGCCCTTTCAGCTCCCGCGCCATGTAAAACGTCGTCGTCGACGCATCTAAAAAGATCGTGTCCCCGGCCGTCACATGCGCGCTTGCCGCTTTGGCGAGCTTTTGCTTTACGTCGACATTCGTCCGCTTCCGCTTCTCGAACGACAGCTCGTACGAGGTCTGGCTCACCGGCACTGCACCGCCGTGCGTCCGCATGAGCGCCTCCTGCTTTTCCAGCTTCTCGAGGTCGCGGCGCACCGTTTCCTCCGTCACGCCAAGCTCTGCGCTCAGCCGGCTTACCCAGACAGAGCCGTTCTCCTCCAACAGTTCCAGTATCCGTTTCTGACGCTCCAGCGCAAACATAGGCCGCCCCCATTTCACATCTTTTTTCTAAAATAATAATGTAAGTATATCACATGCGGCCGCGTTTGGCAAGGATTGTCACGCTGTCTCCGTTTTTCAGGCCGGCACAGTTTGCGTCGTCCGTATCAATGTGCATTTCGCTGTGGAAGTCGTCGCGTACGCGCACCTGCACGTCGTAAAACTTCGTCGGCTTCTCGCCCTCTACCAACACGTCAACCAAATCGCCGTCGCGTACGCCGTTTTCTGCCGCGCCGGATGGCGAAAGGTGGATATGCCGGTTGGCGATAATCACGCCTTCTTTTAAATATACACTCCCCTTCGGCCCGACGAGCACAAGCCGCTCGCTGCCTGCGACCTCGCCCGACGGGCGCACCGGCGGGCTGACCTTCAATACAAAGGTGTCCGTGCGTGAAATCTCAACCTGTGTCGATTTGCGCACCGGGCCGAGCACCCGCACGTTTTCAATCGCTTTTAAGGACGGGCCGACGAGCGTCACGACCTCGTTTGACGCAAACTCGCGCCCCATCAGCATCTTTTTGACCGTCAGCTCATACCCTTTGCCGAACAGCGTTTCCAAGTCGCTCTGGCTTAAGTGGACGTGCCGCTGGGACACGCCGACCTTGATCCGCGCGCCCGCGTGTTTTGCTTTCCGGTTCCCGCTCATACTATGTAGAACCTGTGACACGACCGCTTCGATTAACTTTTCTCTATCCATCCTGTCACGCCTCCCGCTCACGCCTCAGCCGTGTCCATATCAAAAAATTTTAGTAATTCTGCGTGCGGCCGCGCAATGACCTCGCAGCCGTACACCTTGCCGAGCGCGCCCGCACACGCAGCGCCCGCCTCTACTGCGGCGGTTACATCGGCGACGCCGCCCGCCACAACAATCGTCACGAGCCGCCCGCCGAGCCGCTTTTCCGTATGTACAAGCCGAACCTGCGCCGCCTTGAGCATCGCGTCCAACCCCTCGATGGAGGCGACAAGCCCCTGCACCTCTAAGATTCCCAAAGAATTCATCGCGCTTTCCACCCTCACTTTTCAAGCTCCCGCATGGTTTTCGGCAATTTTTTGTTGAACCCGTCGCGGTTGATATCAAGCAGATACGCCATATGCTCCGTATCCTTCTCCGGATTTGCAATCACGTGCGACACGATAAAGCGGCCTTTGCTTTTTGCATAGCCCGCCGCCGCGTCAACCGCCGCCTGCACGTCCGCGACCTTGCCCTCGACCTTGACCGCCATGACGAGCGGCGCGGGTACGTCCTCCCGGATTGGGCGGTTGCGGTCAAACGCAATCACCTTTACGTCCGCCGCCTTCGCCGCAACGTCTGCCGCGCACAGCGCGGTCGTAAAGCTGTATACCTCAATGATTCCAAGCGCTCTCATTGTTTTTGCTCCTTCATGCCCTCAAATAATATGGAACCCGTCAACCAGCACGCACCGCCGCTGGCGCGTGAAGCTGCGCGCACTCGTCAGCCCCTCGCCTGTCGGCCCCGCGATGGTAAACGTCGTATGCCCCTCGCCGCCCGCGCCGATACCGGCGTAGGAGGGCGCGTTTTTAACAAAAATCGTCGTTTCCACCGCGCGCGCAAATGCGGTCAGGTGGTCGACATTCTTAGAGTGGATGTGCGCCGAGTGGCGGTTGCCGTGCTCCGCCTCCACCGCAAGGCAGATCGCCTCGCTGATGCTGTTGACCCGCACGATCGGCAGGATCGGCATCATCAGCTCCTCCTGCACGAACGGGTGGCCGCTCTCCGTTTCCATGATAATCAGCCGTGCATCGGAAGCAATGCCCAGTTCTTTCAAAAACAGGGACGCATCCTTACCGACCCACTTTTTATTCAGGCTGTATTTCCCATCTTTATTATGTAGCGCAATTTCTACGAGCTTGTCGACCTGCGCGCCGCTGATCCGGTATGCGCCGTTCTTCACCATCTGTTCCATCAGCTCGTCGCAAATACTGCCGAGCGCAAAACACTCCTTTTCCGCAATGCACGGCAGGTTGTTGTCAAAGCTCGCCCCCGCGACAATGTCGCGCGCCGCCTTCGCTATGTCAGCCGTATCGTCGACAATGACCGGCGGGTTGCCCGCGCCCGCGCCGATGGCCTTCTTGCCCGACGAGAGGAGCATTTTCACAACGCCCGGCCCGCCCGTCGCAACGAGCATCTTCACCGCAGGGGAAGACACCATTTCTTTGCTCGAGTCCATGGTCGGCGTTTTGACCGACACGACAATGTTTTCCGGCCCGCCTGCCGCCTGTACTGCGCGGTTGACCAAATCGACGGCATAGTTGGACGTATCCTTTGCGTTCGGGTGCGGGTTAAACACCACGCCGTTGCCCGCCGCAATCATGCCAATCGAATTGCACAACACAGTCTCGCTCGGGTTAGTCGACGGCGTAATGGAGCCGATAATGCCGTACGGCGCCATCTCGACGAGCGTCAGCCCGTCATCGCCTGTGTACGCGCGCGGGGATAAATCCTCTGTGCCGGGCGTTTTGTTCGCCACGAGCTGGTGCTTGACCACCTTGTCCGCCACGCGGCCCATGCCCGTTTCCGCAACGCCCATGCGCGCCATCGTTTCCGCTTCGTTTAAGATATATTCGCGTATTTTCGCAACCATCGCCTCGCGCTGGGCCACCGTGTAACCGCGCAGCTGGCGGTACGCGAGCTGCACCGCCTCAAGCGCGTCGCCCATGCGGTCAAACACGCCCTTCTGCGCGCCAGCCACCTGCGGCGCAGGGTTTGCCGCGCCCATCACCTCGCGGATGATCTGTTCAATTTTCGCCTCATCTATCTGCATGTTCGCCGCCCCCAATTATACTCGATCTCAAAAAATACTCTTTGCCAAATCCTTGTCCGGGTTTGCAATCACCGCGCAGTCGAGCAGCATCGCGCTCTCCTTCAGCTCCTGCTTCACCCGTTCGACCGCCGCCTCCGCCGCTGCAACGCTGCCGGTAAACAGCAGATACGACTTGCCGCACATGCCGACCGCGAGCCGCAGCTCAATCAGCTCAACCAACGCCGTCTTTGCCGCCGTGTCCGCCGCGCGGACCGCGCTCGCCGCGCTGTACGTTTCCACAATGCCAAGCGCTTTCATCTCGTCTACCGGCACCGCGCCAAGCATTGCGTCAAAAATCTTCTCGTGCGGGTTACCGAGCAGGAAGCTGTCGACAATGTGCGGCGCATACGCCCTGCACGCCGCGTCATGCGACGCTTTTACCGCGCTCAGCTCGCCGGTAAACAGAATGATATATTTGCCTGGGCAAACGACCTTCGCCTCAAGCACGGCAACCGCCGCCGTCTTTAAAATCAGGTCGGCCGCCAGCATCCCGCTCGTGACCGTGCTTGTTTCTACCATTGCAATCGCTCTATGCATTTGCGCCCGCCCCGCTTTCCTGTTTTGTTTCAACTATAATATATGTATCCGTCGCTTCTGCGACCGTGCCGCAAATCGGCGTATGGATGTCCGCACCGAGCTGGTCGTCCCCGACCCTCGCAACGCATTGCCCGCGTTCGACCCGTTCGCCCACAGCGACAACTGCACACGCCGGTGCGCCGATGTGCTGTCTAAGCGGAAGCTTCACCCGCTTTGGCACAATTTCCCGCTCGTCGAGCGGCGCGGGTACATTATAACGCGCCAGGTCGAGCCGCGCAAGCAGGCGCGACATCGGCAGACGCGCATAGTCGCGCATTTCGAGCACTCCCGTCCCTTCTACCTGCGGGGGACGGACGCCGTTTTTCCGCAGTTCGTCCTTACATGCTGCAATCAAACTGTGCGGGTTCAGCCCCTGCGGACAGGCGTACATCTCACACACGCCGCACCCGCAGCAAAACGCCGTATTCCGCACAGCGGCAATATCCGCCGCATGACCGTCCTTAACCGCCCGCATAAAGGCGTGCGGCTCAATCGGATGGCCCAGCAGATGGCGGGGACATAAATCCGTACACATACGGCACTGGCAACACGCGCTCATAGCGCGCTTCACCGACACAGAAGAACGAATCCGCCGCTTATTCACAATCGTATGCTCCGGCGGCATGAGTAAAATCGCATTTGTCGTCTTTGTCACCACGTCATACGGCGAGGCGAGACTCCCCGTCATGGGGCCGCCGCTGATATATACCGCGTCCTCCCGCGCCGCGCCGCCGGCGAGCGCCACTGCATCGCCAAACGATATGCCGAGCGGCAAACGCAGCGTACACGGCGTTTTGACCTCGCCCGCTATGGTCACGTACTTGTGCGTGACCGGGATATCCTTCGCCGCGCGCGCGGCATTGTAGGCCGTTTCCACATTAAAGACGCACACGCCCACCGACCGCGGCAACTGCCCCGGCCCGACCGTGCGCCCCGTCGTTTCATAAATCAATACGATTTCATCGCCCGCCGGATAGATTTCCGGCAGATACGAAAGCGCAAGGTGCGGGAATGCGTCCAGTTCTGCGCGCGCCGCCTCCGCCGCCGCGGTATACGACGGCTTGAGCGCAACGATTGCGCGCGCCGCGCCCACGCTTTCGCGCAAAAGGTCAAGTCCTTTTAAAACCACGCCGGCATGTTTTTGCAATAGCTGCCGGTGCGGTTTTAAAAGCGGCTCGCACTCGGCACAGTTTAAAATCACTGTGTCAATCCCTTCGCCTATTTTGGCGTAAGTCGGGAAGCCGGCGCCCCCCGCGCCGACTACCCCAGCCCTTTTCAGTTTTTCACAAAGCGCCCTTACGTCCATCTTCTTCATACCTTTCCATGTTCCAATCCGCTCGCGTCGTCGACAATTCCAACGATCGCCGCGTCGACCGGGCTTTCTCCCAGTCCCGTGCCGACGCGCGCCGCGCTGCCAACGCTGACAAGCACCGTCTCGCCGACGCCTGCGCCGACATTGTCAACCGCGACGATACAGCCGCCGCCCATGTTAGGGAGCGGCTGTACCACCATAAACTTACTGCCTAAGAGCTTTTCGTTTTTCCTCGTCGCAACGACGCTCCCGATCACTTTTCCAATCATCATAGCGTTTCTCCCATTTCTATCAAATAGAATTGCATGCGCCCAATCGCGCGCCTATGTATGATCAAAGCGTCGGCAGGATTTTCTCCACGTCGCCATGCGGGCGCGGGATTACATGCGAAGCGATCACTTCGCCAAGGCGCGACGCGCTCTGCGAGCCAGCCTCGACCGCCGCTTTTACCGCGCCGACGTCGCCGCGTACCATTACGCTTACCAGCCCGGAGCCGATCTTCTCGGTGCCGATCAGCGCAACGTTTGCCGCCTTCACCATTGCGTCCGCCGCCTCAATCGCTGCGACGAGCCCCCTCGTTTCTACCATCCCCAATGCTTCCATTGCCATTTTCCTCTCCTCCTTTACAACATGCTGTACCTGTGGTTCTTTGCTTTCTTCTTTGCTTGCGCCGGAGCGCGGCGCGCTTTCCCTGACTGCCATAACCATTCACATACCTTTGCGCGCAAAGGTTTCCTTTCTTTTTCGATACGTGAAACTTATATCTTCACGTTGACGCCCCCTGCCCTTACAGTTTCGGCAGGATCTTTTCCACATCACTATGCGGGCGTGGGATTACATGCGTCGCTACCAGCTCGCCGAGGCGCGATGCGCTTACGCCGCCGGCCTCTACCGCCGCCTTTACTGCGCCGACGTCGCCGCGTACCATTACGCTTACCAGCCCGGAGCCGATCTTCTCGGTACCGATCAGTACGACCTCCGCCGCCTTTACCATTGCGTCCGCCGCTTCAATTGCTGCGGTCAGACCTCTCGTTTCTACCATGCCCAATGCTTCCTGTGCCATCGTTTGTTTCCTCCTTAAATATGTGTTATATAGTTTTATTCATTAATAATTGCAATTTTAAGCCCTTCCATTTTCAGGTTCGTTTCGTGCGCTTCGTTGATCTTTTCAAGCGGGAAGCGGTGCGTAATCAGCTCCGTGAGCGGAAGGCCGATCGCCTTCGCACGCTTCATGAAGTCGAACGTCGTCGCATAGTCGCGCAGCGTGTAGACCCACGAACCAACCATCGTCAGCTCCTTCGCGCAGATGTCGAAGTGCGGGTTGATCGTCGCGTCGCCGCCGTTGATGAAGAAGCCCAGCTCGCACAGGCCGCCGCCGTTGCGGATGAATTTGTAGATGTTGCTGTGCGCCACAGGCGAGCCGGTGCACTGGAACGCGAAGTCGCAAAGCTTGCCGCCAAACGTGTCCGCCACCGCGCCGGCAAGCGCGTCAACCTCTTTATATTCCTTAAAGTTGACAACCTGTGTCGCACCCATTTTGCGCGCAAAATCGAGCCGTTTTGGCTCGCCGTCCACGGCGGTAATATGCTCAATGCCCATCGTCCGCAGGACGGCAATACAGATCAGCCCAATCGGGCCGCAGCCCTGCACGACAACGCGGCTGTTAAACCGCAAAATCCCCGTCGTCTTGGCCCGCTCCACTGCGTGGACGAGCACCGCGCACGGCTCGATCAAAATCCGCTCATCAAGGCTTAAATCGCTCACGTTAAACACCGTTGAGCCGCCGCGGATAAGCAAATAGTCCGCGAACCATCCGTTTAAGTGGATATCGTCGTCCGGCAACAGGCCGTACACATCCGCGCCGCCGACGTTCTGCTTGTTCAAATCAAACATCGTAATATCCGGGTTGTCGGCAAAAATCATGCACGTAACGACCTTGTCGCCGATATGTAAGTCCTTGCCTGCGCTGTCCTTCTTCACATTTTTGCCCATCTTCACGATTTCACCCGTACCTTCGTGGCCGAGCACGACCGGAATGAGTGAAAACGGGTCGCGCTTAAACTCGTGCGCGTCCGTACCGCAGATACCGCACCCCTCCACCTTGACCAAAATGTCGTCGTCGCCCACCGGCGGGATGGGGTATTCTTTGATGTCATAGTGCTCCAGCGCCGTCAGCATTGCCACGCGCGACGTATTCCCTACCGGTTTTGCCGCTGGTGCAGCCGTATCGCCGTCACGCAGCTTTGCGAGTACATTTTGCACGATTTGTTCAATGTTCTGCTCGTTGATATCCATATTTGACCTCCCTGTCACAGCGCAAGGCCTTATTTGCCAAGCTGCTCAAGCACTTTCTTCGTAATCGCCGCCACCAAATCCGCGTCCACATCCTTTGCGCCGGAGCAGGAGCATGACGCGCCGCCGCAGCTATGGCAGCTCGGCTTGCCTGCCTGCGCGTTCGGGCACATGTCCGCCGGGTGCTTGCCCGTCATGCCGAACTTTCTGCGGATTTCGTAGAGCCGCTCCACCTGCGCCTGCGACAGCTCCTGCGGGCCGCCGAGCTGCTTCGATAAGAACAGCAGCTGCGCATAAAATTCGACCGACTCCATCTTATGATACGCATTCAAAAGCGAATCGCCGTACGTGAGCGCGCCATGGTTCTCCAAAAGCACCGCGTCATAGTGCTGCAAATACTTTGCGACCGCATTCGGGATTTCCTCCGTCGACGGCGTGCCGTACTCCGCAATCGGCACACATCCGAGCGCAATGACTGCCTCCGGCATGATCGGCTGCGTCAGCGGGATACCCGCGATGGCAAAGCTCGTCGCGTACATCGGGTGCGCATGTACGACCGACTTTACGTCCGGGCGCTCTTTGTAGACGCGCATGTGCATCTTAATCTCCGACGACGGCTTAAAGCCCTTGTTCGCCTGAATCACGTTCCCCCTTGCATCCACCTTGCAGATGTACTCCGGCGTCATAAAGCCCTTGCTCACGCCCGTCGGCGTACACAAAAACTCATTGTCCGACAGCTTCACCGATATATTGCCGTCGTTGGACGCAACCATCCCACGGTTATAAATCCGTTTTCCGATGTCGCAGATTTGCTTTTTGATTTCGTATTCCGATACCATTTCTCTGCACTCCTTATCTGTATATCATTTGATTTTCTTTGTTTTCGCTCTTTATTATGACACTTTCCTGTTTGTTTGTCAATGTTATTTCTTTGTTTTTTACTGTTTTTCTTTTGTTTTGTTGTAAGAAACTTGGTTTTTCAGGTTTTTGTAATATCACACACGCTGAAGTCCAGCTTTTCCTCGGCAAACTGCATAATCGCGCGCATGGCCGCCTCGACCTCGGACACCGTCCCGGTGAAAATCAGCGTCCCGCTCACCCGGTCGACGAAGCCAAGCGTCACGCCCGCACTCTTGATGCCAACGTCCGCCGCGATGATCGTGCTTTCTGCCGGCGACATGGTCACAATGCCAATCGCACCATGTGCGTTGGCGCCATGCGCATTGGCAGTTCCGGCCTCAAGGCCGATTTTCTCGTAAAGCGACGCGTCCGGATTGGCAATAATATGCGCCAGCGTCACCTGCTTGCCCGGCACAAGCTCCTGTATGATCCGCATTTTTTCTTCCGTATGCTTAAATTGCTCCATATTTCGCGTTTCCTCCTTATCCGCCGATCTGGCACCGCAGCCCGGCACGCTCCGCCACAGCCTTCAGCCGCTCCATCTGCGCCGCTTCCGGCGGCTTGATATCCTTTAGCGTATATTCCCGCCCGAGCGCGTCATACTTACCGCTCCCGTAACTGTGGTACGGCAGCAGGTGGATTTCCTCCACTGTTTTCAGGCTTTTTGTAAAGGCCGCAATGTCGCCAATTTCCGCCTCCGTATCATTAAAGCCCGGTATCACCGGCACACGGATAATGAGCCGCCGTGCCGCGTGGGCGATTTTTTTCGCATTTTCGAGCATCAGTTCATTTGACCGCGAGGTAAATTCCTTGTGCTTCTGCGGATTCATGTGCTTGATATCCATAAGAAACACATCCAAGTAAGGCAGTATCCGTTCGATCACGTCATAGCTCGCGCACGCAGTCGATTCGATTGCCGTAGTGAGCGAGTTTTCCTTGAAGGTTTTAAGCAGCGCGTACGTGAACCCCGGCTGACACAGGCACTCCCCGCCCGACAACGTGACCCCGCCGCCGCTGCGGCGGTAGTAGGGCATGTCGCGCTTCACCTGCTCGAGCACCTCGGCGACGGTTACGTCGCGCCCGACCGTTTTCGTCTTGCCGTCCTGCACCATCTCCTGAATCGCATATTCCTGTGATTCGGGGTTACAGCACCAGCGGCAGCGCAGCGCGCAGCCCTTTAAAAACACGATCGTCCGCACGCCCGGCCCGTCGTGGACCGAGAACCGCTGGATATCAAAGATGCGCCCCTTTACCTGTAATTCATCCATATTTCTTTCTGTCCTTTATTTAGAATCCCATCTGCTCCGTCCGGTTAATGATGTCGTCCTGCAACGCCTTCGACAGCGTTGTGAACAGCGCGCTGTAGCCCGCGACGCGCACCACAAGGCTCTTGTACTGCTCCGGATGCTTCTGCGCGTCTAAAAGCGTTTCCCTGCTCACGACGTTGAACTGCATGTGGCTCCCCTTTTGGTCAAAGTAGCCGCGCACCAGCGCGACGAAGCTCTCAAGCCCGCTCTGCCCGGCGAGCGCGGTCGGGTGGAACTTCATGTTGAACAGCGTCCCGTTCGACGGGATAAAGTGGTCGAGCTTTGCGACCGAGTTCGCCGCCGCAGTCGGCCCATGTACGTCGCGCCCTGCTGCCGGCGATACGCCGTCGGCCACCGGCGTGTGGGCATAGCGTCCGTCCGGGGTCGCGCCCGTCTGCCGCCCGAGCGGCACATTCGCCGATACGGGGTAGAGCCCCGCCTGGAACATCCCGCCGCGCGGGTTTTTATATTGTTCAAGCGGCTTTGTATACGTATACGCCACGTCGCGCGCAAAGCGGTCCACCTCGTCGATATCGTTGCCGAACTTATCGACCTGCGCGATCAGGTCGTACACCTTCTGATACGCCGCATTGTCCGTGCCGCCCTGCACCTCGCGGTACACGCGTGCGACAACCTCCTCGCTCGGCGTAACGCCGTTTTTCGCCAATTCGAGCACGACCTGCTCCGTCAGTGCGGCAGCGTTGTCTGCGTCCTCTTTTCCGAAATTATGTACCAGCGCGTCCTTCAATTGCGCCATAGTCAGTTTCTTTTCCTCATACACTAACTTTTTAATCGCATACAATGCGTCGGCCATATTCGCAATGCCGAAGCCCTGCGGCCCGGTGAAGTTATAGACTGCGCCGCCCTCCTGCACGCTCTTCCCGCGCCCAATACAGTCTTCCACCATAGAAGACAGAAACGGCAGCGGCGCGCGCGCCGCATGCGCGGTGTCGATGGCGTTGTCGGCGTTGACGAGCAGCTTGATCATATAGCCCATCTGTTTTTTATACGCATCGTAAAATTCGTCAAACGTCTGCATGGCGCACACGTCGCCCGTGTGAATGCTGATTTGCTCGCCCGCGTCTACACCGTCCGAAAACACCAGCTCGAGCGGGCGGCACATGTTGAAAAACGCCGCGTCGTGCCAGCCGTCCGTCTTGCCCGCCTTCTGCGGCTCAACACAGCCGATGATGTTGTAGTCGCGCGCATCCTCCATCGTGAGGCCGCGGCTCAGCAGCGACGGAATGATTACCTCGTCGTTATAGTACGCAGGCAGCCCCACGCCCGTCCGCGTCAGCTTTGCCGCCTTAATGAGGAACTCCTGCGGCGTAGTCGCGTGGACGCGCACCGACAGCGACGGCTGCGGAAGCTGCACATGCATGGATGCCTCCAGGCACATAAACGACAAATCGTTCGTCGCGTCGCGCCCGTCAGGCGTCTGCCCGCCGGCAATCAGGTTCTGGAACAAACTGTAGCCCGCAAAGCCCTCCGCCGACACCGCGTCGCGCGCTTTGTTGAGGTCGTTGAGCTTTATCCAGACACAGTCGATCAGCTCCTGCGCCGCCTCATACGTGAGCGCGCCGCTTTTGATGTCCTGCTCAAAATACGGGTACATATACTGGTCGAACCGCCCCGGCGAAATCGAGTGCCCGCTCGACTCCATCTGAATCAGCATCTGTACAAACCAGAACGACTGGCATGCCTCATAGAACGAGCGTGCGCCGTTTTCCGGTACATGGCCGCAGTTTTCCGCAATCTGCAAAAGCTCCTGCCTGCGCTTTAAGTCCATCTCGCGCGCCGCCATCTCGCGCGCCAGCGCGCTGTACCGCTTCGCGTACACGATCGCCGCCTCACAGCTCAGGATGACAGCGTTTAAGAAGTGGTGCCGCGTCGCATAGTCCGCGTCTGCTACGTCGCACGCCTCCAGCGCCGCCCGCGCTTCCGCGATAATGCCCTTGTACCCGGTTTTGAGCACTTTTGCATAATCGACCGTCACATGGCCGATGCCGTTGTAAAAGTAGTTGCCCGGCGTAAAGATATTGTGGTCGATGGCACGCTGTGCCTCCGGCGCCATAAACTGCGCGGCAAGCTCGCTCGTCGTTTTCCCCTTCCAATAAGGATACACCGCGCGCAGCGTACGCTTCGTCTCCTCCGATATATAGAACGGGTCTGCGCTCCGCGTCGCAATCGTATCAAACTCATCCTCGAGCCACTCGTACGAGAACTCCGGGAACACCTGGCACCCGCGCGGCGCCTTTGTCGCGCTCCCGACAATCAGCTCCCCGTCGCGGATGGTAATGGGGATGTGCTTGCAAATATGATAGAACGCCTTTGCGCGGCGTGTGATGATCGGCTCGCCTTCCGTTTCGCAGTAGCTTTCCGTCAGCAAAACTGCGCGGTCCGCCTCGATCTCCGGCATGTTTTTATAAAGCGCGTCAATCAGCGCGCCAATGCGCGGGCTTTTCTCGATTGGCTGTGTGTAATAGGATTTCATGGTATCATCCCTCAATTC